>DATBHW010000075.1 GCA_036557285.1 Ktedonobacterales bacterium | reverse complement strand
CGTTGAGCCGCCGGGACGGCGGCGCTACCAGTGGCGAGCCGCCAGGACGGCGGCGCTACAGGCGCCGTCCCCGATAATTGGTGGAACCGGTTTGCCTGATCTTACAAGAGGTGGGTCAGACCCTCGATGAGCCGGTCTATGTCGTTGGGGGAATTGTATGCCTGAATAGAGATGCGGGCAAAGAAGCAGTCTTGCCATTCCACGATGGGGACTTCGACCTGATAGGTCTCCCACAGGTCTTGCTTGAGGGCTTCTGCGGCTGCTCTCTCGGAGACGGGCAGCGGTATGGTACACATCTGACGCCACCATTCCGGCGAGTCAGGACATATCTGTTCCAGACCAGTGAGCGAAGCGATGCGTTCGCGGGCCTGGGCTGCGAGTGTATGGCAGGCGAGGCGGACCTGGGGCCAATCGTGTTGGGCCTGAAACTCGATGGCTGCGGGGACGCTCAAGTACGCAGAGGGATCGGCGGTGCCGGTCCACTCGAAGTAATCCTGAAATGAAGAAGGGCTGGGCTTGAGCGCCCGCCAGCCCCAACTCACTACCAGTGGATGCAGCAAAGGCTGCCGGTCTGGCCGCGCATAGAGGAAGCCAGCGCCCACAGGGGCAGAGAGCCATTTATGGCAGTTGCCCGTGTAGAAATCGGCGCGGAGGGTATCGAGGTCCAGTTCGATTTGCCCAGGGGCATGCGCGCCGTCTATGACGGTGAGGATGCCCTGCGCTTCAGCCCGACGGCAGATGGCTGCGACGGGAAAGATAAGCGCGGTTGGCGAGGTGATATGGCTGATAACGATGATGCGCGTGCGATCAGAAACGCCTTGCCAAAGATGATCGATCAGAGATTCAGGGTTGGAGACCGGCAGCGGAATAGCCTGAGAACGATAATGAGCGCCGGATTGCTCGCAGATAAAGCTCCAGATGCGCTCAACAGCGCCATACTCGTGATTGGTTCCCAGCACTTCGTCGCCAGGTTGCAACCGGAGCGAGCGCGCCACAATGTTCATGCCGGTTGTTGCATTAGGTACGAAAACAAGGTTATCTGCATTCGTCCCAACATAAGCAGCCAACTGCTCGCGCGCGGCAGCGAGCAGCCCGTGGAGGCGTCGTCCCAGGAACTCTACAGGCTGAGATGCCAGTTCGCGCTGCCAGTGCTGATAAGTCTCAAAGACGGGCCGGGGACAAGCTCCAAAGCTCCCGTGATTCAGGAAAGCCATACCGGTTCGGAGAAGATACTCGTGTCCGGGTTGTGAGATTGGCAACGTCTTGTCAGTCAATGTCGTGCGGCCTTCAGAGCATTACTCATCAGGGCGCTTCCCTTCCTTCTGATAGTCCGGGACGAATGGCAAGCGGATGATAAGGAAGTGGGCAGCTAGCTGTACTGCCAGCTACCCACTTCCCTTAATCTACCTAGCCGCTAATTTGTTTCTCCACTTGCTTGAAAAACTGGCCGAGCAGCATTTTGACCGCCTGGGCGCCGACTATATTATCGGCAACCTTATACGCCCCTTGCAAGCTGGCCTCGAACTTGTAGCTCAGATTGGTCTTGCCGCCCGCGTCGGCCAGGTCAATGGTAGCGGTTCCCTGAACCGAATTGCGCTGGACGCTCAGCTTAAAATGAGATGGCTCTTGCTGGTCTGTCACTTTCACCTGGCCTTCGTAAATCCCGTTGAGGCCGGGGATTTTTGTGATTTCCACTTCCAGTTCCAGCGTCTGAGGGTCAACCCACTTCGCCTCTTTGCAGCCAGGGACTGCGGCGGCTAAAATATTGGAATCGAAAAAGGCCGCGTAGACTTTGCTCTGGCTCCCCGCAAACTCGTGATTTCCGTTGAAATCCATGAAAAACTTCCTCCTCAAATATTCTCCAGCGCCCTCCGGTTCGCGCCCCCGCTCCACGATCCACACGTCGGCAAAGCGATCTAGCGCATAAGAGTTCGCCAGTCGGGATGGTATTATAGTAGCTCTTTGTCAGTCTGGCAATAGCCACCTGCCGATTTGTTCGCGTTCCACGAACAGCGCCTCCTGTTGCCTCACCTGGCGCATAGTCTTCCTGCTTTTCTCAGCACAGCATAAGAGAGATTACTCAACCTTGACATGCTCTGCTATACTGCGCGTAACCGATAACGAAATCGGTTTCGGTATCGGTTTTGAGTATAGTTGCTTAGTTCGCGCACTCCAGTGCGCCTCATTTTAGAAAAAGCCCTTGCAGCGACGATGAGTAAGCTGGCAAAAGTGATAGGTCGGTTGGCCTGAACCAACCAAGCGATGGAAGAACCCTGTAGTCCCTCGACAGGAGGTAATTCATGCTGAAGAACCTGAAGGCGCGGCAAGCTGTGTATACGTTTTTAAGCTCGTCACTGCTTCTGATTGCGTTTGTGGCGAGCGCGGGAAGCGCCGTCGCGGCAAGCGCCGCCGTCCAGGTCACTGTCAACGTGAAGTCATCCCTTGGAACTATCCCTGATACCGCCTTTGGTCTGAACACCGCCGCCTGGGACGCGCATTTGCTCGATCCCGGCGTGGCTCAACTGCTGCGCCAGGCAGGCGTGAATGTTTTGCGTTTTCCTGGGGGTTCGACTGCCGATTTCTATCACTGGAAAACCAATACAGTGACATCCACCAAATACGGGAGCGTCAACCCGAAAGACCCGTTTGATGCGTTCATGAAAGTGGCAAGCCGGGCTGGCGCTCGCCCGATGCTGACTGTCAATTATGGGTCAAATACGGCTGGCACTGGGGGCGGCGATCCGCAAGAGGCGGCAGACTGGGTGCGCTATGCCAACAGCGACAAACACTATGGGGTGCGCTATTGGGAGGTTGGCAACGAGGTCTACGGCAATGGCAGCTATGGCGCGAAGTGGGAAGTTGATCTGCACAAGGAGATTGGCCCGGCTGCCTACGCGAAGAATGCGCTCGACTTTATCAAGGCCATGAAGGAAGTTGACCCAACGATTCAGGTCGGACTGGTGCTGACAGCGCCGGGCAACTGGCCCGATGGGTCCAATCCTGATTGGAACAACAATGTGCTTTCGATTGCCTGCCAGCAGATGGACTTTGCCGCTGTCCATTGGTATCCGCAGAGTCCCGGCAGCGAAACCGATTCGGGTCTGCTGAGCAGCACCAATCAGATTACCAATATGGTCGCTACGCTGCGAGACAAGATCAACCAGAACTGCGGCAGCCATGCCAGCAAGGTGAAAATCATGATTACCGAGACCAACTCGGTTAACTTCAACCCTGGCAAGCAGACGGTAAGCCCTATCAATGGGCTTTTCCTGGCCGACAGTTATCTGAGTTGGCTGGAAAATGGTGTGACGAATATTGACTGGTGGGGGTTACACAACGGCATGACCACCGGCCAGAACAACAGCGCCTCACTGTCTGGAGATACACAGTATGGCGATTATGGGATTCTGTCGAGCGGGAGCAAGGCGCCTGGTTTCAAGGAACCGCCAGCAAATACGCCCTTCGCGCCCTACTATGCGCTGCAATTGTTGACCAGATTGGCCTCGCCTGGGGATCACATGCTGCAAGCTTCTGCGCCGGGCCAGACGCAACTGACGGTGCATGCGATCAGCAAGAAGAACGGACAGATCGCCCTGCTCTTGATTAACAAAGACCATGATGCGGAGCATCCGGTCAATCTGGCTTTAGCCGGGCTGAGCCAGGATTTAGGGCAGTTCAGTGCGGAAATCTACAGCTATGGGCTGGAGTCAGGCTCTTTGCAGTCTACCGTTCATCCGTCGTTTGCGCAAACGTTCTTGCAGCCCCTTTCGCCCTATTCGATGTCGCTTATTCTGCTGACACCACACCGCTGTATTGCCAGCGCGTAAGCAGTTACCAGATCACATCTTGATGAACGCTCGCAGGAGCCACTTGTTGAGCCGCCTTTCAGACGGCTCAACAAGTGGCTCCTGCTCAGCCGCCTGGCGAATCTGCTGGTGGAAGCGCCGCGTGTGCTGGCCCTGCGCGCCTATCATCAATAATTAGCAGCACGATGAGCGCGGCTTCAATCGCTTTATCAAGATACCCTCCTGAGAGGCCGCGTTTCGGTTCTGCTTTGCCTGGCTCACGATGTCTCGCCTTTCCGCACGAGTATGCCTGGCCTCTCAGGGGACAAAGCATACTCAAGGTATAGAGAAAAACGCGTGAGAACGCTGTAGCCGGGGGCTACAAATCCGCTTGAAAACCTTGACAGGTGATGGTCGTACTCGCTATAATCCTGTCATTAACACCCCTCTTCCCTTGATAGGTAATAGGATGTGACGATTTGATGCTCAGCAAGCAGCAATACCTACACCAGCGTTTTTCTTATTGGTATAGCCCTCCAGCATGATGGTGGGCCATTTCGGCTGAGCGAAAACATCCACCAGCATGCTGGACAAAGCAGAGGAAAAACCTCTGCTTTTTTGTTTGCTTGAAATTAGTATTCGCAGAAAGGAGCCGGGCGCTTGCCCTTCATTTTCAACATCTCTTCATTTTCGGCACAAGGAGCAATTTTATGATCGTCGTCATGCAACAACACTGTAGTGATGAACAAATCGAACATGTGCTGGTTTTCCTCAAAAATCACGGACTGAGCGGACATCTTTCGCGTGGAACCGAATTGACCGTGATTGGTGTCCTGGGAGCGGTAGGCCCTTCTGGCACACGGACAACGGCGGGCGGCATCAATCCTTCAATCGGTGATGCTCTGGAAGGGGTGCCCGGTGTTGATCGAGTGCTGGAGGTTTCCAAACCCTACAAACTTGCCAGCCGAGAGTTTCATCCTGAGAACACAATCGTTGAGGTTCCTGCGGCTTGCGCGTCATCGGGTGTGGTTCCCATCGGCGGCAAAAGCATCGTCATGATGGCTGGTCCCTGCACCGTAGAAACCGAGAAGCAACTGATGACCACCGCTGAAGCGGTACGAAGACGAGGCGCGGTGATCCTGCGCGGCGGGGCATTCAAACCTTCCACATCCCCTTATAGCTTTCGCGGACTGGGCGAACCAGGTCTGAAACTGCTGGCAAAGGCCCGCGATATGTTTGGCCTGGCGGTAATTACCGAGGTGATGACGCCCGCCGATGTTGAACTGGTCTGCGCCTATGCTGATGTGTTGCAAATCGGTACGCGCAATATGCTGAATTACATGCTGCTCGACGAGGTAGGCAAGATCAATAAGCCGGTGATGCTGAAACGCGGTATGTCGGCGACGTTCGAGGAATGGCTGCTGGCTGCCGAATACATTCTTTCCCAGGGCAACCCTCATGTAATTCTCTGCGAACGCGGCATTCGCACGTTTGAGAAGATGACACGCAATACTATGGATATTAGCGCGATTCCGATGATCAAGCGCCTCTCCCATCTGCCAATTATCGCTGATCCCAGCCAGGGTACCGGGCGGCGCGATCTGGTAGCTCCGCTCTCGCTGGCCTCAATCGCGGCTGGCGCGGATGGATTGCTGATTGAAGTTCATCCTAATCCCGACGAGGCACTCAAAGACGGCGCGCAATCGCAGACTATCGAACAGTTCAGTCAACTGATGCCTACAGTGCATGCGGTCGCCGCAGCCATCGGACGCAATGTGATGACGTAGTAGTCCGGCTCGCTCTTGCACAGGTGGCGCGACCAGAAGGGGCGGATAACCCTGTCTGACTTCCAGCACTTGACGCTTGCATCCTGCTCGTCTACAATATTTTTATCTCAACAGTGAATACTCTGATGCAGATGGACATATTCCTGGCGCAGCAGGCCAGTCACTGATGCAAGCGCAACCGCCCCAACCGAGGAGTAACATGCCCGGTAAGGTGGCGGGGAGTAGAGGAGGGAGCCAGTGCAGTCTTCGCCTTTCTACTGCGCTATCTGCGGCGCGGCCAATGCGCCGGATGCGACAGCATGCTTTGCCTGTGGAAACACACTCGGCACGGCTGATTCGGCGCCAGGGAACCCTCCTGGACAATCTATCAGCGGCGCCATTACTGCCCCCATCCCGAATCTGCATCTGCTTCGAGGCCGTTACCGCTTACTAAGCCAGGTAGGCCAGGGCGGCATGGGCGCAGTCTATCGTGCCGCTGATACACATCTGGGCAATCGCCTCGTGGCGGTCAAGGAGATGAGTTCACGCGGACTTAGCCCAGAGGATATAGTAGAACTCACCGAAAGCTTCCAGCGCGAGGCCCTTTTACTGGCCCAACTGACCCATCCCAACCTCCCCCGTATCTATGAACAGTTCTCCGAGGGAGATCACTGGTATCTGGTCATGGACTTCATTGAGGGAGAAACACTGGAGGCGCATCTCGCCCAGATTCCTGGCGGGCGTTTGCCGACGCCGGAGGTCATCCAATTGGGCATCCAATTGGCAGGCGTGCTGGGCTACCTGCATACTCGTCAACCTCCCATCGTCTTTCGAGACCTGAAGCCTTCCAATATTATGCTGATGCCTGATGGGCGTCTCTATTTGATTGATTTTGGAATCGCGCGCTTCTTTAAGCCAGGCCAGACCAAAGACACTGCTCCGTTTGGCTCTTCTGGTTATGCGGCTCCAGAGCAATACGGTAAAGTGCAAACGACGCCCCAGGCAGACATCTATAGCCTGGGCGCGACGCTTCACCAACTCCTCAGTGGGACCGACCCCTCCCAAAATCCCTTTGTCTTCGCTCCGCTGCGACTGGCTTACCCAGCCGGGCTGGAGGCGCTCATTTCCCAGATGGTGGAAACAGACAGGACAAAGCGACCTGCAAGCATAGAGGCGGTGAAGCAAGAACTCCAGCGGTTAGCAATAGAACCGCCCCGTCCGTCACAACCAGGGCTGCCAACAGGGGCAGGCGGACCAAAGGTTTCTGAAGTTTCCCCATTTCCTGGCGCACCTGTTCGGCCCCTGCTCAAACGACGCATACGTCGGCCCTCCCTGCAAGGGCTTGTTGTGGCTGCGGCGCTCGTCTGTCTGATCGCCCTGGTTCCGCTCACCATCCCGTTCGTTTCTTCGGTGTTCTCTCAAAGCGCGTCTGCTGTTGCTGTTGCCCCATCGCCCACGCCGTCTCCAACACCAACAGATACCCCAACGCCAACCCCCTTGCCCACACCGTCGCCTACCCCTGTCCGATTTGTCAATGGCGCGGCGGAATATCTGATCGATGCCGGAACGGGCCGGGCGATCTACAGCGCCAATATTCACGCGCGCCTGCCTATTGCCAGCATCGCTAAAATTATGACCGCCATTCTTGCGATTGAGAATGGTGGTGATCTCGCCAACAACGTCGCGCCCATCACGCAAGCGGAACTGGATGAGGTACCGGCTGGATGCACTTCAGCCGAGCTTGTGGTGGGCGATGACAATATGTCAATACTTCATTTGCTCTATGGACTCATGCTGCCATCTGGATGCGATGCAGCCATTGTGATTGCTCATGCTATCGCAGGCTCTACAGCGAAGTTCGTGTCAATGATGAATGCCAAAGCAGGCGCTCTTGGGCTGAAGGGCACGCATTTTACCAGCCCGCATGGGGAGGAGTCCACTAATTTCTCTACTGTTGCGGATCTGGTGAAGTTGGCGCAGTATGCCATGAAGAACTCAACCTTTGCCCTGGTTGTGCAGACAAAGCACCATGATGTTCCGGCGCAGACGGATCGTCATCACTATCCCTGGGATAACACCAATCAGTTGCTGGGTATGTATCCGGGAGCAAATGGGGTGAAGACGGGAACGAGTACAGCCGCCGGGTTTTGTATTGTTTTCTCGGCGACCCGCAACGGACGACGGCTCATCGGAGCCGAACTGGGCGCTCCGACCTCTGATCTCCTCTACGCTGATGCCATCCGGCTTCTCAATCGAGGCTTTCTCGGCTGAGGGAGACGCTCCGGGCTTTCTCTCCCCGTTGCAAAGAGCACGTCCGCCTTGTGCATGCCAACGTGACGGTGATATAGTTGTGTTGTAACACTCCTCGACCTCCGTGGTTCGTGAGGAACTCCGCGCTTGAGAGGTGGCGTATGGCCCTGGAAGGCCAACACCTGGGACGATACCGCATCGTCCGGCTGTTGGGCAGTGGTGGCATGGGCGAAGTGTATCTGGCCGAAGACCCCCGCATTGGACAAAAGGTGGCTATCAAGGTTGTGCGCGCCGATCTGGACGCCTACCCTGGCCCCCAAACCAACGATGAAGCCGCCCGACTTTTCCTGCGCGAGGCACAGGCTATTGTTGCTCTGGATCATCCTGCCATTTTGCCCTTGCATGAATATGGAGAAACCCAGATCGGCCAGATGCGCCTGACCTTTCTGGTCATGCCTTATCGTAAGGAAGGCTCGCTGGCGGCCTGGGTCCGTCGCCAGGCGTCCGATGGTATCCTGCCACCATCGGTGGTCGCCCATCTGGTGAGCGAGGCTGCCGAAGCACTCCAGCACGCGCACGATCATGGGATTGTGCATCAGGACATCAAGCCAGCCAATTTCCTTCTGCGCGCGCGTGCCCCAGGCGCCACGCTCCCCGATGTGCTGCTGGCTGATTTTGGGATCGCCCGCCTCACGGCAGCGACGGCCAATACCAGCCAGGCGATCCGGGGGACGCCAACCTACATGGCGCCTGAACAGTGTCTGGGGAAGCCAGTCATGGCGTCGGACCAATATGCCCTGGCGATCATGGCCTATGAACTCCTCACCGGGCGTCCGCCGTTTCAAGGCAGCCCCATGCAGATTATGTTTCAGCACGTCAACACGCTGCCGGAAGCTCCCAGCATACATCATCCCCGCCTGTCTCATGGAGTGGATGCTGTCCTGTTGAAGGGACTCTCGAAACGCCCGGAAGAACGTTTCAGTTCCGTGACGGCTTTTGCCGCTGCCTTCCAGGACGCTGTGCAGGCGCTGGAAACAGAAGGCGCTGAGACGCGCATCAGCGCCGAATCTTCCCCGAAGATCACCAATGCCCTGCCCGATCCGCCTCTCATCAGTGACACGATGGCAAATGCCCCAACTTACATCAGTCCTCCCGTAGAAGCATCAGCGCCACCCGTGTCCAGGTCGCTGGCTGAGGAAGCGCCCACACCGGCTGCCCAGGGATGGGCAGCGGCCAGCACAGGGCCAACAGCATTGCCCTTGCCTGAGACGATTGATCTGGGAAAGCGCCCGGAGCGCGAAGCCAGCGCCCCGGCGGCTCCGGGTTGGACGGAGGACGCAGAGACGCCAACAGCGCCGCCGTTGGCGGATACGCTCTCTCAGGACGCTGGGGATGCAGCAGGCGCTCCCGAAGGAGCAGTCGGGGCGGAACAGGCCGGGCCAGTGGTAGCCCTGGCAGCCCCGGTTGGGCCTATACCTGAAGGCGCTCGGCGGCATGGGGGCAAACGGCGCTTCATTCTGATCGCTGCAACTGTGCTGGTCGTACTGGCGCTGGTTGGGAGCGGGCTGGCCTACGGGCTGCTGGGGGCAACAGCGACGGTGACGATTACCCCGGCGAGTCAAGAAGTGAGCAACGTCTATACGTTCTCAGCGGAACCCGGCACGCCCGATGCATCCAAGCAAGAGGTGGGGGCGCGGATGCTTTCGGTAACGACGCCAACCCAGACGAAAACGGCCACGGCGACGGGGCATGCAACGCTCTCTGCTACCCAGGCGCACGGGACGCTGGTAGTTGAAAATAATGCAACGCTCGGTGTGACTTTTACTGCGGGAACGACTTTCCCAAATAATGCTGGTAATGGTTGTACCCACCCACAGATAGAAATGGTACTCGATACCACCGTGACGCTTCCTCCGGGAGGGCGCGCAGGAGACCCAGTTGTAGTTGCCTTTGCGCCTGGACATGTCCTTCAGGCCGGATCAATCGGCAATGTTATTGCCTCCGATACTTGTGGCAGCGGCTCCCCTTTCGATTGGTATGGGAACGATGGATCGTGTGTTCCTGCGGACACCGTTCCTCCCTGTTGGTATGTATTTCCCAGGTATAATTTCACCGGAGGCCGGGATGCGTACAACGGCCCGGTGGTCAAGCAGAGCGATATTGATGGCGCGGAGAACAGCCTGATCTCGGCTAATCAGCCCGACCCCCAGCAAATCTTGCAAGCGCAGATGCAGCAGGGTGAGCAACTGGTCGGCACGCCACAATGCACGCCAAAGAAGAGCGCCAACCATAAAGCAGGGGATAAGGCGCCTGCTGTGACCGTCTCAGTGAGTTTCCTCTGTACAGGGGAGGTCTACGATCACGATGGGGCAGCGCAGATGGCTGCGAGTTTACTTATACAGCAGGCTGCAACGGACCTCGGAGAAGAATATACCCTGATGGGTACGATCAAAACAGCGATCACTGCCGTACCCGCTGACGAGCTTGGCACGGTCACGCTCACAGTGAACGCCGAAGGCGTCTGGACTCACCAGTTCTCTGGCGCCCAACTACAAGCGTTGGCGCGCGTAATCGCGGGCAAGCGCGCCCAGGACGCCCAACGGATTCTCACTAGCCAGCCGGGCGTGTCCCAGGCCGCAATCAAACTCTCTGGCGGCTTCGGCCAGACGTTGCCATCAGACCCAGCGCGTATTCGGATCGTCTTGCAGGAGCCAGGAGTGTAAGTCATTCCGAGCGAGTAGGCCGCCTGATCGCTGCAAGAGCGCCATTCCTTGGGCTTTGACTAACCCTGGACTAAGCTTTGGCTGGCTTCGGCTTTTTCCTGAAGGCGCCTTTGAAGAAATGCACTACCAGGATCGAGAGAACTGCGCCAATGAAGGACGTAATCAGCGGCACATGGGTATTGGGTACCTTGAAGTCCTGATTCCAGGTGAGCGGCACGAAGGTGATGAAGATCCAGATGCCGATGAGGCCAATGATAAAGGCCCCGAACAGCCCTCCAGGGGTAGTCTGGCCCGCGAGCCGCTCCACCAGTACGGCGGCGACGATGGAGATGCCCAGGATCAGGAGGAGATCGAGCAGGTTGTAGGTAATTGTGTATCCGGCAAGTGAGACGGTAACGGCGAGCAGGTCAGCAAAGGCGCGCCCTCTGCCAATATCCACACTCACTACAAAGAAGCCAGAGCCTACATTCATGTTCAGGGTAAACAGATCTGCGAGGACCATCCAGAACCTCCTTCGACTGAGTACAGCCAGAGCCAGCCTGGCTCAGACGGTGGACCATCGCTCTCCGCTCGCCTGGCTCATCGTAAAGTCGAGCCAGGTAAGCCCGATCTCTAGACGATGCAAGAGGTTGGCATCGAAACGATAGCAGAGGGACAGGCTAAAGTGGGTGGGCGGTCAGTCATATATTATATGATACAAGAAGGCTGCGCTCTTTGCAAGAGGCAAGCGGTGAAAAACTCTACATCACATCTCTTTTGTTCCTTTTGATATCGTGTTGTTCAGACCGGTAAGATGCGATATTCTAGGGAGAGTGCGAGGCTATGCGCTCCCTCAAGGCGCAGAGGACTGCGAACGGCTGCAAGTTGGTGTTTGAGCGTATGGCCTCTGCGAGGACAACGGTTTCATGGTATATCAGTACGAGAACCCCAAGCGAGCTTTTTCTCCTGCGGCCATTGCGGAAGCGCAGATAGTGGCAGAGAGTATCATCGAGGGCATGGCCGGGCGACCAGCCGCGCAGGGCATTACCATTGATAACCCCACTTCACGAGATTTAGATGATGCCTTTTGGCTTGAACGATTGCCGCAAGGTGGCTATCAGCTTCAGGTCAGTATCGCTGATGTTGGCTCCTGGATCACCCCGCGCCTGACGCCTGCGCTGGATCAAGCAGCGTTCACGAGGGCTTTTACCCGTTATGAAGGTGAGCGTTACCGGCCCATGCTTCCGCGACCCTTATCAGAAGACCGTCTCAGCTTGTTGGAGGGGCGCCCTCGTCCTGCCATTACGATTGCAATCCCATTAGACGCTCAATTGTATCCTGGCGAACCAGACATCACGCTGACTACTCTCTCCAGCAGCAAACGGTTCAGCTACGCCGTCGTCGAGCGCGAGCTGGACCACGCGCAGACTGATCTGGCGCCTATGCTCCAATTGGCCTATGAGATTGCACAGGGATTGCTGCGAGGCAGAAGATTACGGGGCGCGCTGGCGGTGTATAATCTGCCAGCCGGATGGATCACGACGGAGGAAGGGTTCCTCCACAAATTGGGTACAGGAGAACGATATAAGGCGCAGCTTATTACGGCTGAATTCATGATTCTTGCCAACCAGGCTTTTGCGCGTTTTTTCGCCAACAAAGGTATCCTGGCGTTGTATCGGAATCAGAAGGCCAGGGCTATCGCTCCAGAGCGGCTCACATTACTCCAAATGCTGGACATGGCGGTTCAGCAGCCAACGCTGGCCTTTCCTGAGCGGGTGAGTGCTACTTTCCAACTGGCGATGGAACGAGCCAGGTATGCCCCGACATTGGAGGGGCATTTTGGCTTAAATCTGCCGGCCTATATCCATATGACCTCGCCGATACGCCGCTATTCCGATCTGGTGAATCAGCGGATTCTCCTGTCTGTACTCAATGAAGAAAGCTCTCCCTATCCGAGAGCAGAGCTTGAACACATTGCCGCCAGTATCAATGAACGAGAACAGGCCGTCAAAGAGGCGAAACAGGCGTATTTTCTCGACCTCCATACTCGGCGCGTCAAAAAAATCGTTGAAGAAGATGCGCAAGATCCAACGGCTTCGAGCTTGTCCTTATCCCGCCTGAATGCCAGAACGTTTCACAGCGTCATCAGAATAGCCGCTGAGGGGTATGGGCTTGTACCAGCCGTCGAGCAAGAAATCCTGAGGAGATTGGAGGCACGCCAACTGGATGCCCATGACCTCTTTACTCTGGTGTTTCGCTTCAATACGAGTGAAGCAGCCTGGGATCGTGTGAGGACGGCAGCGTTGCAAGCACTTCAACGAACTCCAGAGTATGCGACGAGTATCCTGCTCATGGGGCATCAAACCCTTGGCTGGAGCGCCCCCGCCTATGAGTTTTCTACTCTGGTGGAACACACGCCCTCTTTTCAGGCTCGCGTCACTGTGAACATTGCCGGGCGGGAATATGTATCTACCTGGCAGCAGGCGCAGCAGAAAAATCGGGCAAAACAGTTGGCGGGCGTCGAACTCTTAATCTGCATTGCCAGGGGAAGCAGCGAGGCTTCTTTGGATGATTCAGGGAATGGCAGCATAGCTGATGGGCCAGGTGATGACTCACGCCAGCGTTCCGATGCCCGTGCGGCTCCAATACCCAGGGATGCGGCGCCGCCCAATTATAAGGGCCAGCTTCAGGAACAAGCACAGGCGCACAGGTGGGAACGTCCCGTGTATATCGAGGAAAGCCGATCTGGGCCGCCTCACGCGCCGCTCATTTCAGTCGAAGGGATGGTGGTCGCGCATGGCAGGAAATATTCAGCAAAGGGGGAGGGGAAGACAAAGGTCCAGGCTGAACAAAGGGCTGCACAGCAGTTACTTGACCTCATTCCTCAGCCACCTCTAGAGGCGGCTATTCATGCGGTTCCAGCCGATAACCAGACTGCCATGAGCACTTTGCACGAGATGCAGCAAAAGGCTGCCATCAGGGCCGTTACCTATACATACGAACGTCTCGGTCAGCAACATGATGAACTGTTTTCGTGTGTGTGCGCGGTGCTGCTAACTGATGATCACGCTATAACAGGGAGCGGGACAGGAAAGACGAAAAGGCAGGCTGCGCAGGCGGCTGCTTTCCAGGCGCTGGGACATCTGGAACTATAAGCTGGTGTCTTCCCCGTCCTTTTCGCACCCTACAGTATGGTACCAGATAAGGAGTTCGTTACCATTTGCCAGCGAAAGCCTTCCCAGACTATACTGTAGAGGAGAGCGGTAAACGCGAGGAACGTCGGATGAGGAGGAAACTATCACCGATCAATCACTGGCTATAAAAAGCGCGCCAACCGAATCTGTAGGCGTCTCCGGCAAAACGCCAACAAAGCATAGCCCCACAAGCTTCCTGCCTCCATCTTCAGGGAGCATCGTCTTTAGCGTGGCGCTGCTGGGAATGATCCTGCTTGGACAAGGCGCTATCCCTGGCGGGGATGATCGTGTTGCGCTCCATTTGCGGCTTGGAAGCGATATATTGCTGCATGGTGGCCTGGTTCCCGCAAATACGCTTACCAGTGTCGGCTATGGGCAACCGCTGGTCGCCTGGGAATGGCTCTCCGATCTCATTTTTGCGGGCGTCTTGAGTCTGTTCGGACTCAATGGCCTGCTGGGGTTGGTAGGACTGATCGTTGCTCTCACCGCCATGTTCCTTTTGCGAGCCGTTCGCAAGCGCGGAACGTCGCTGCTGCTGGCGCTGCCCCTCACGGCAGCGGCGCTTGCGCTGACATCCATTGATTGGCAGGCAACCCCCCAAATCTTCTCGCTCCTCCTGGCTCTCTGGTGGTCTGAGCAGCTCTGGTCGTACTGGCAAAGCAATAATACTGGGCGCAAGCTCTGGCCGTTGCCGTTTGCGCTGGCACTCTGGGCGAACCTTGACAGCAGCTATATCGCCGGGTTGGTTGTATTGGGGACAGCAACCGCGCTGGTCTGGCTCTTCCCAAACGCCGCAAGCGCCCGCAATGTGGATGTGCGCCGCTGGCAGCTAACTCGTGTATTGATAGCGTGCCTTCTGGCGTCCCTCCTCACACCCTGGGGCTTTGCCGGACTGGCGCATGCTGGTTCTGTTTTCTCCAACGAACCGCTGTCAGGTCAGACGGGGGAAATACTCTCACCAGATATACACCAACTCTCCGGCCAACTGTTTCTCGCCCTGCTTCTGCTGCTGGGAACCTGTGGTATCTTGCGTGGCTGGCTGGCGGGAGGCCGTGCTGCTCATCCCGCTGACTTGCGAGCCACAGATAATGAGCGCCGACTGGCGCAGCTTGCCACTCGTGAACCTGGGGCGCTCGGCTGGGCGTTAGTAGGCGTTTTCACTGCCCTGACTTTCTTCTCTCCTTACTTTCTATCGCTCTGGGGCGTGATCGTTGCCCCTATCATGGGACGTGAACTTACATCCTGGATAGCCGAATGGGCCACCGCAGATAAGAATAAACGACTTACACAGTGCTGTCAGGCTCTGTTTCGCGGCTCCTGGAAGATTGAATCGCTGGAGGCTCACCTGCGCTCCAGCCTCCTGGGAATGCTGGTTGCTCTCTTTGTACTTGCCCTCCTCTTCACAGGAATGCTCCCAGGAGCGACAGCGCGGGGCAATGGCGCCCACTTTTCACCGACTGCCCTTCCGGTGGAAGCAGTACAAAACATCAAGCGCGGGGCAATCCCTGGCAGCGCACTCCCAAACGGCACAGGCTTTACCGTTTTGGAATGGTCCCATTACATTGAGTGGTCACTTCCCCAACGTCCAATCATGATTGATGCCAGAACCGACGCTTTTGACGAAAGCGCCCTGCACGATTATCAGGCATTACTTAACGGGCAGCCAGATTGGAATCAGATCATCAATACCTATGGGATTCGTTGGTTACTCATGCCAACCACTGTGCCGCTTGCCCAGGTCATCACTCTAGCGCGGAACTGGCTTTGCCAGGAGATAGATACCCAACATATCGCACTCTTATGTGTGCCTGCCCCGTCTCCGCCAGTAACCTGACCAATAAGAGCCACCTCTAAACCACTCTTGCTTGATAGAGTATAAAGAAGATGAAACTTCTGGCCTCTGCTTTGCGTTAAGCACTATGGAAATTAAAAAAGGTGAGGTACATATGTTTTGCCCACATTGCGGTTCCAATACTGTTGACGCGCATGGCGCCTGCCAGGAATGTGGAAAGGAAACGTTCGACTCCTCCACTGATCTGGAAGTTCAAGCGATCAGCGTTGGAGCAGCCGGAAATTGCCCCAAATGTGGCGCGCCGCTAGAGCAAGATGAGCTTTTCTGTGGTCAGTGCGGCGCTCGCGTGAGCATCGTACCCAGCAGCGGACCGGCTCTGGCTGATAGCCCAACAGCACGAGCCAGTACCCCACGAAGAGGGCGCGGGCGCCTTTCAGCTACAGGAAACGCGCAACGGGACCATTGGGAAAATGTGCCAGAGGATGAGTATGATGCGCCTACCGAAGCGTATCGCCATGTCCCGCCGCCTCGCTCAACTCCGCGAACCACTCCTGGTGGTGGCTTACCGAATCGTAGCCCGGCTCATCGGCCAGCTTCCACCGCGCGCCTGGCATCAGGCAAACCATACCTGGAGCAGCCTCCGCGCTCGCATATCGCTCTCATCGTTGGCTTGCTGTGTTTCCTGGCAAGCTTTATGAGCGGGGGAGCGGCCATCTGGCTGGCAGTAACCTCGCTCCATTGAGTTTCTTGCCACCACTATAACTCTTAAGCCATGCGATAAACTTAAGAGCGTAGATGGCTCATCTGTGAGGGGCGTCTACACCAGGCGATCTGACTTTTGCTTGTCTTGCTGCTAGCTTTCACGCTTCTTGGGTTTAGCGCCTCCAAGATAGCAGTCCCGGACCAGATGTGCTATGATGTTCCTATAGGGGACCGACATCTGTTCTAATAAAGAACCGCATCTTGCCGAAAATAACCTTGCCGCGAAGAATAACTTCTTAAGCTTCAATTGATAGACAGCGGCCCTACAACGGCGCAATTATGCGAATAGTTTGGGGGCCGACTCCTATCGCCCGCTTCCTATCGCTGTTTGAGCCTCTCCAGGCTAAATGATAGAGGCTAGATAGAACATAGAGGCTTGCGATGAGCGAAATCAGCCAGAACGGAGCCGATGTTTCCGGGGCCAATGAGCAGTCCAGGCCAACGTTGATGCTTATTGACGGCCACGCCCTGGTTCACCGCGCTTTCCATGCGTTCCCTGAAGACATGAGTACCCAGACCGGCGAGCCGACAAACGCGGTCTTTGGCTTTGCCCGGATGCTGCTGGATGCGCTGAAAAATATCCACCCTGACTACGCGGCGGTGACATTTGATCGCCCAACGCCGACTTTTCGCCATCTGGAGTTTGCTGGTTACAAAGCGCAGCGTCCGCCGCTGCCCGACACCATGCGCCCCCAGTTTGGCCGTATTCGCCAACTGGTCGAGGCGTTTGGCATGCCCATCTATGAACTCGATGGCTTTGAGGCCGATGATGTGATGGGTACGCTGGCCTGCCAGGCGAAAGAGCAGAGTGTCTCGACAGTAATCATTACTGGCGATCTGGACACGCTGCAACTGGTTGATTCATCGGTGCGCGTCACCTATGCCAGCAAGCCGCTGCGCGGCGAACTAGCCTATTATGATGAGGCCGCTGTCCGGGCGCGCTACAGCTTTGCGCCTGCAAAGCTCGTGGATTATAAAGCCCTGGTGGGCGATAAATCAGATAATATCCCCGGCGTTCCGGGCATCGGCGATAAGACCGCGACCAATCTGATTAACCAGTATGGCTCGTTGGAAGGCATTCTGGAGCATGTAGATGAACTGCCACCCAAGATTCGCGCCACCCTCAGCGAGCATGAGGCGCTGGCCCGCCAGTGCAAACGCCTGGCAACCATCGTCACCGATGTACCTATTACGCTCGATCTGAATGCCAGCCGCGTACAATCTCCTAACCGCGATGAGGTACTTTCGCTCTTCCGTGAACTAGAGTTTTATAGCATGGTTGATCGCGTTTCCCGGTTTGACATAGGCCAGGCTGGCGCGGTAACGGGCGCTGACGCCTCTATAGCAACGAGCGCCCCCAGGGCGGTTGTCAGCGGCGGCCAGTTCACCACTTCACCTACAACTGCTGGCGCGGCGGCTACCCCGGCCATTGGGCCTGAGCAGCTCAGCCTCTTTGTGCAGGATGAGGTGGAAGCCGAGGCTGAGCAGGGCGCAGACCTGCCTACCCCTGGCGTGCCGCGCATTTTGACTCCCGCTCAGACAGCGCCAGCGCATACCAACACGATGGTGATTGATAGCGAGGATGGGCTGGCAATTCTGGCGCGCAGCCTGCGGGCGAGCGGCGCGTTTGCTATCGATCTGGAGACATCCTCAGAGGATGCGCTCAATACCAGCATTGTCGGTATCTCGCTCTCGATGGGCAAAAACGAGGCATATTACCTCCCAGTGGGGCATGTGACGACCCCCAATGGGCAGGCGCCAGGCAGCCAGTTGCCGCTGGAGCGCGTGCTAGCAGCCTTGAAGCCGCTGCTGGAAGATGCGCAACTGAAAAAGTTCGGCCACAACGCCAAGTTCGATATGCTGGCGCTGGCCCAGCATGGTGTCTGGCTGCGCGGCCTGACGTGCGATTCGATGGTCGGCGCGTATCTCCTGAACCCTGGTCGGCGCGGGCTGGGGCTGAAAGATCAGGCGTTTGAGCATCTTGGCATTATCATGACGCCGATAACCGACCTGATCGGCAGCGGCTCCAAGCAGATCAGCATGGCGCAGGTACCCATCCGCGCCGCCGCCGATTATGCCGGGGCCGACGCGGATATGACGTATCGGCTGGCGGAAGTGATTGAGGCCAGACTGAAGGAGCGCCAGCTTTATAAGCTCTTCAGTGACGTAGAAATGCCCTTGATTCCGGTGCTGACACGCATGGAATTGGCGGGTATTCTGGTGGACCCGGTATTTCTGCGGCGCATGGCAGCCGAACTGGATGAGCAGATCAAGGCGCTGGAACAGGCGATCTATGAGGCCGTTGGGCATCAGTTTAATATCAACTCGACCAGGCAGCTAGGCGATATTCTCTTTGGCGAACTCAAGCTACCCCCAATCAGGAGGACAAAGACCGGCTATTCCGTTGATGCTGAAGTGTTGGATACGCTCAAAGGCGCGCATCCAGCTATTGATAACCTGCTGGAGTATCGCCAGTTAGGGAAGCTCAAGTCTACCTACGTAGACGGGCTGCTGCAACTGATTCACCCCACAGATGGGCGGGTGCATACCTCGTTTAACCAGACGATTGCCTCGACTGGCAGGCTCTCCAGCAGCCAGCCAAACTTGCAGAATATCCCGATTCGCACCGAGGTAGGACGCCGCATCCGCCGGGCGTTTCTCGCTGACCCTGGCTGTGTGCTGCTCACGGCGGATTACTCGCAGGTTGAACTGCGTATTCTGGCGCATATCACGCGCGAGCCTGCGCTGGTCGCAGCCTTTGAGCGCAATGAGGATGTCCACGCGGCCACTGCTGCGCGGCTCTATAAAGTCCCTCTGGACGAGGTAACGCCTGCCATGCGCCGCATTGCCAAAACCATTAACTTTGGCGTGCTGTATGGTCAGTCGCCCTTTGGCCTGGCGCGCGTCGCCGACATTTCGCAGACGGAGGCCAGCGAGTATATTCGCAATTATGAGGCAACGTTCCCACTGGTCAAAGCCTATGTTGAGGGGACAAAAGCCTTTGCTCGCTCTCAGGGGTATGTGGAGACGCTGCTGGGCCGCCGACGCTATATGCCTGATTTGCTCTCGCTGCCAATGGTACAGCGGCAAGCTGCTGAGCGCGAGGCGATCAATATGCCTATTCAGGGGACAAACGCGGATATTATCAAAATTGCGATGGTCCGGCTGCAACACCACTTTGAGGAGCTTGGCTTGCGTACCAGAATGATCTTGCAGGTGCATGACGAGTTAGTCTTCGAGGCGGCTGAGGATGAGGTCGAGTTGGTCAAAGGTCTGGTACGTGCAACAATGGAGGAGGCGATGACTTTGAGCGTGCCCCTCAAAGTTGATATTAAAATCGGCCCCAACTGGTACGAAGTCGTACCCGCAAAATAAGTTGTGAGGACAGGTATGCGAGTTTCTGAACGTATGCGGCAGTTGCCGCCCTATCACTTCGCCGATGCTGCGGCGCGTATCGCGGCCAAACGCGCCAGCGGCGTTGATGTTATCAGCCTGGCAATGGGCGATCCTGATCTGCCAACGCCTGATCCAGTGATCGAGCGTCTATGCGCGACGGCGCTTGAACCGATCAATCAGCGTTATCCCGAATACCTGGGCATGGTGGAGTTCCGGCAGGCGATTGCGCGCTGGTTTCTGGCCCGCTTTAAGGTGAGCCTTGACCCTGAGCGCGAGGTAGTACCTCTGATTGGCTCGAAAGAAGGGCTGGTACATCTCTCGATGGCGTTGCTTGACCCCGGCGATATAGCCCTGGTCCCTGATCCTTGTTATCCAGTCTATGGCGCTGGTTCGGCTCTGGCAGGCGCCAACAACTATAGCGTGCCGTTGATTGCTGAGCGGGGCTTCCTGCCCGATCTGGAGGCAATTCCCCCAGATGTCGCCCGCCGCGCCAGGCTGCTCTGGCTGAACTATCCCAATAATCCCACCGGAGCGATAGCGCCTGCCGAATTCTTTCATCAGGCTGTGCGCTTTGCCCAGGAGTACGATGTACTGCTGGCTCATGATATGGCCTATGCTGATGTGAGCTTTGATGGCTATCGCCCTCTCTCGCTGCTGGAAATCCCCGGCGCTCAGGATGTAGCCGTCGAGTTTCATTCCTTCTCGAAGTCCTATAACATGGCTGGTTTCCGGCTAGGTATGCTGGTGGGGAATGCCGAAGTAGTACAGGCGCTGGGTCAGTTGAAGACCAACATAGATACCGGCATCTTTCGCCCGCTTCAGTACGCCGCTATCGAAGCGTTATCCTTGCCGCCGGAGTGGCTTGCCGAGCGCAATCTCATTTACCAGCGCCGCCGCGATCTGCTAGTGGCAGCCTGTCAGAAGCTAGGGCTGCCAGTGGAGACACCAAAGGCGAGCCTCTATCTCTGGCCTGCCATCCCGCCAGGCCAGACTTCGCAAGAGTTTGCCTTCTCGCTGCTGGATCGCATCGGGGTATTTGTAACACCAGGCAGCAACTTTGGCCCTGGTGGCGAAGGCTATCTGCGCCTCTCGCTGACGGTTCCCGATGATCGGCTTGAGGAGGTGATTGCCCGTCTCTCTACGCTGCAAGCAGCCGCTGAGGTTGCGAACACCTGACGCTTTTGGCCTGTAGCGCCGCTGTCTCTGGGGGTGAACTGTTGGGTTGCCTGGGAGGCGCACTACAAGCGGGCTTGCCATAACATATGAGCATGCAGAAGCTGATTTAGCGTCCACCGCCAAGGAAATAGGCCAGCAGGATCAGCGCCGCTGCAATAGCGATCAACACTATAACCGGCTTGATGACAAGCAGCAGCGCATCTCCGGTTTGGCCCCGGCGCATCCGCACCCGTACAGGTGTCCAGAAGTCCGGCATCAGCAGCAGCCCCAGCAGCAGCCCCATTGACAAGCCACCGATATGGCCTGAGACGCTAATATTGCCATAGCCGAAGGTGAAGACCAGGTTGAGGACCAGCCAGAAGACCCACTGGCTGAGCATTGCCGAGCCAAATGCCCGCCGCTTGTACCAGAGGAAAATGCCCAGTGCGCCGAAAACACCGAAGATAGCGCCTGATGCGCCTAGCACAGCCGAGTCTGAGAGGAAAAGGACCAGCAGGCCACCAAAGATGCCTGTGGCAAAGTAGATAAGTAAATAGCGCCAGGGTCCGTAGACCTGCTCAACCAACCGTCCGATGAAGTAGAGCGATAGCATGTTCAAGCCGACGTGCAGCCAACTTTCGTGCAGGAACATGGAGGTCACTATCCGCCAATACTGATACCCTTGCACTACATCAGGTCTGTCCAGAATGCCCCAGATATAGATCTGAAACCTGGACTCAGGCACGAGAAATCCATTAGCAGGGATAGGGTTAAGGATATTGCCCGCCATCAGCCCGCAGATCAGAAAAATCACGACGTTGATAACAATCAGCGATGTCGTTACTATCGTGGAGTTGCGTGTGGCGAAGCGCGCCCGCGCCACCTGGCGGCGAACCTGCGATGGCGGCTGCCAGGGTTGCTCGCGGTATTTATCTATCGTTTCCTGTGACGGAGCGTTCGCAGTTGGGCGATCCGTTGATGGTTCGACCTTTTCGACCTTGGGGAAGAGCGCGGCAAAATCAACGTTGCCTGCCAGGCGCGCCGCCTTGGCTTCGGCGAGAGCCGCCTCATAATCTCGGCCAAGGCGATGGAGGCAGTAGCCGCGCAGCGCGTGGGCATAGGCTTGCCCTGGGTCTTCAGCAATGACTTTCTCCAGAGCGTCCAAAGCGCGATCATAGCGACGGTCCATAACAAAGAGCAGCGCCTGTGCCAGGTCTGCGTCTGGCCCTGATGGCGCCAATTCCAGCGCCCGCCGACAAGCCATATGCACCAGTCCATAGGAGCCAAGCGCCAGATTCGCCTGCGCCAGCCCTAGATGCCCTGCTACCAGATTCGGATCTATTTTCACCGCATGAGCAAAAGCCACCGCCGCGTCGCGCGCCTGCCCCTGAAGGAGCAGCTTCCTACCCTGCTCGGTATATTCCTGCGCTCCAACCGGAACTTCCATTGTATCCTCTCTTTAGTATCCAGGCATTCTTTACAATGGATACCTCAACACCAATATCTCACCTGATATACGCTCTGGCGCTGCTCAGGGTTCCACATTACAAAGCCAGTATCCGCCGCTTTCTGCATTATAGTGTATGCCGCAGCATTGCGCCAATGTTGCTAGCATCGAAGCGCGAATTATAAGTTCGCCTGCCTGGCGCAGGGTCAGTAAAAAGCGAGGGGGTGGCAGACAGCCAGTCACCCCTCGCCGTTGCATACTCATCCTACTTTTCGAGTTACCAGAAGCGGCTTCAGTGCTTTGCGCTTTCTTGCCGCTGTAAGTGGCCGCGCTTGCTAACTGCTATGGGCGGCTTCTCCGGCTGCTTGCGCCACCTCGGTTGGTGTCTTGTCAGCCAAAGTATAGCGCATTTTCGCCGCTGCCATTGCGTAGGCATCCAGATATTGCTCGGCCACAACATCCCAACTGACAACCTCTTGCAAATACGTGCGCGCGTGCGCGCCCAGTTCAGCGCGCACGTTTGCGCTGGTCATCAGCCGCAGCAGCCCCCGGCGAAGCGTCGCATCGTTGGAGAAGAGCAAGCCTGCCTCGCTTTCCACTGTCTGCGAAGTCAGCCCTTCCTGGGGAGCCGATGTAATATAGGGCTTGCCCAGCGCGAAGATACGTGCCATCGTACCCGATTGAGTCTCATCCAGAGATGGTAGCGCGACAGCATCAAAGCAGGCCATCATTTCATAATAGAGGTCGCCGCGCGGATCAAATTCGACATAGCGAGCAAGGCCGCGCCGCTCAAGCTCTTGCGCTTTGGCCCGACACATCTCAAAAAACGCGGTATCATTGGGATCGCGCATATTTCCGGCGCAAAGTAGTATCCACTCCTGGCCGGTCTGCTCCAGAACCGCGCGCCGCAAATCTTCCCACTGATCCAGAATCAAGTCCCAGCGCTTGTTGGTTTGTATCCAGCCAATCAGCCCCAGAACAGGTTTACCAACCAGTTCGTTCAGCCCAAGGCGGCGCTTACATGCTTCCGGGTCAAGGTTGAGCTTATCAGGGCGTGCGCCGTGCGGAATCACAATAACGTTTTCTGGTCGCTCGCGGAAATTCCACTCCATCCGCCAGCGCTGATAATCGCACTTAAGGATCAGGGTCGTGCAGGTTGCCACAAGCTGGCGTAGGAACTGCTCTTCTGCTTCGGTATATCGCCCGTGAACGGTGTGAGCTTCAACGAGAGTTGGAATACCAGCAGCGCGCAGCAGCGCGAGCAATCGGATGAACCGCTCGTTGTTATCTTTTTTGCCAGTGACGGGATCAATAGCGTGATAAAGTCCGTATTCATGCTCCAGATGGACGATATAAGGATTGAGTTGCTGAATAGAAGTGCTCACCATCTCCGGCCAGTTTGGATCTTCCTGGTCAAGGATCGGATGCACTTGTGGCCCCCGACCGTCCAGGTGTGACACGATATGAATTGGCCGCTCCGGCAGGTGTTTCCGTACAAATTCAAGCGCCTCTTCCGTAAACGTTGCAATCCCACACTTGCGCGGTGGAAAACTGCTCACGACGACCAGGGGCTGCCTCTGGCCCTCGTCCTCACCCACGTATGCTTCCCCTTCAGGAGAGATAATTTTGATCTGCTTTGACTTCAACGTATCCTCCTGGTCTTTAGGCCAGTATTGAAAATTGCGCGTTTCGTGCTACTACATTGTCAGCACTTAAAGAATTTGCCGCTATCAGATACATCCTTCACGCTACGAGCGAATCCTCCTGGCTAGAAGATGAGAGTACACCCTTCAAGGGTTGTTAAGTGGGATAGTCTAAGAAGATGAAGTGATGAGGCGCTAACCCCATTCTACCTTAAACTAACGCGCCTTCCCTACGGTTAGTAACGGCCCGAATGGTGATAGATCGCTCTGCGCAGATGTGGGCTTGTAGCCACAGGACATCCTGCCCTTCATCTCTGACCACAAACTCAAAGCGTCAAAATGAGTATTGACACACCTGCTTTGTCAATTATTGTAGCACAAGATCAAAGGCTTACCCAGGGTTCACGAACGATCATCAACGTTCATCGTACCAACGCAATCGGGCAAGCAGCGGCGCCGCTGCCCCAAAAGTACTACCTGGGTGATTGCTATACTCAGCCCTTTCCTGGAGAAACATAAGAGCAGAAGCTGCCGCTCATTCTGCTTTGCGCAGAATGGCGCGGGCTGGCGCGCCATCGCTTCGGGTAATCTTCAGTGGGAGGCAGATGAGGTCGTAAACGCCGGGCAGGATTTGGGCAAGGTTAAGCCCCTCGATGATCCAGATACCCGCCGCCAGGAGCGCACGATGTGTCTCTACCCCATCTTTTGTGAACCCCCCGACCGAGAGGTAATCTACGCCAACTGCCTGTACCTCAAGGGCAGCAAGATAGCGGGCAGCTTCCTGAGAGATATAGATGAAATCTTCGATAAAGTTGTCTGTGGTCCAGCACCGAGTCGAGTTTTGTGTTTTGAAGAGAATACGTTCGCCGCGCTGAAGCGCCTGTGGACGAAGCTCGTCGGGCTTAATGGATTCGGGGTCGTGGATTTCAATGACGCGCGCTGGTCCAATGGTGGCATCGAGAGGCATCTCATCGAGTCCCTTCCCTGCTTGAATAAAGTGCAGCGGGGCGTCCATATGCGTTCCGGTGTGCGATCCCATTGCCAGCGTCGAGACATTGCAGACATCGCCACGCTCCATATCTAACGTCCGGGCAATTTGCACTGAAGGGTTATCGGGCCAGTGAACCATGCCCATATAGAGCGGGACAGAAATATCAATCCAGGGTTGTGTCATGGCGGCCCTCCTACTATGAGAACGAAACTCTTACAAATAACAGTCTTCTCTATTTTACATCCGGGCAGAGGCCAACATCTTTGAGGGTCCACCTCTTGCAGGGGAAGGTAGTGCCAAAAGCGGATCCCGAGTGTTGACGACCTGGGGAGCAGAGACTCTTTTCAGGAAGGACCAGCGAACAATGGAAGCGCAAGACAGGTGGCAAAAGTCTGTCACTGCCCTCCAGCAAGAGCCAGCAGCAGACTTTACGATGCGGCGATTAGGCGTCATTGCAGCGCCGGAATCGGAGAACCCACATGAAGCCTGGGGGCTTATCAATCCTGGGGCAGCGCGTGGACGCGATGGGCAGTTGTATCTCTTTCCGCGTGTGGTGGCCGAGGGCAACTACTCGCGCATTGCCTTTGCTCGCGTGCTGTTTGATGCTCAGGGACGCCCATCGGGTATGAAGCGGCTGGGCTATGCCCTTGAACCAACCGAGCCCTATGAGCGCAACTCCAAATCGGGAGGAGGCTGCGAGGATGCGCGAGTGACCTACCTGCGCCCGCTTGATCTCTACGTGATGACCTATACCGCCTACTCGCTGCTTGGCCCGCGTGTCGCAGTGGCAATTTCCCATGATCTCTTCACCTGGCAGCGCCTGGGCTTGCTGCATTTTGCGCCCGGTTGCGCAGTTGATTTCAGCGCCTATGGCAATAAGGATGGTCTCTTCTTTCCAGAGGCGTTGCTAGATGAACGCGGACGGCAGAATCTGACGCTGATCCATCGCCCAACCTATCATGTGGCCCAGGCGGATGGAACTGTCCATGTCATTGTGCCGCCTGACGTGATGGAGCGCAGACAGAGCCTCTGGATGTCGCATATCTCGCTGGAGTTGGCGCAGCGCGATGTCCAGGCGCTCACCTGGGTGCAGGATACACATCTGTTGGTGACGCCAGAACAGCCCTGGGAAAGCATCAAGATTGGTGGCGGTACGCCGCCTGTGCTTTCCCGTCATGGTTGGTTAGTGATCTATCATGGAGTTTCTGGTCGGTTAGTTGAAGGGGGGCATCGGCAGGAGGAACTCCGTTACGCGGCTGGTATCTTGATTCTGGATGCGGCGAGCGCCGGAAGCGTTCTCTATCGTTCCTCTACCCCGCTGCTGACGCCGGAAACTCCAGAGGAGCGTGAAGGCATTGTGCCACATGTCGTTTTTCCGACGGGCATTGATCAGCGCCCGGAGCCAGACGACCCGGAGGGATTTGATGTGTACTACGGGATGGCCGATACACGCATTGGGGTGGCACGGCTAAGCATACCTGCAACACTGCCGCTGGGCGGCTAGATGCGGAACTGGTGCTATAGGTGTTCTCTGCGTCGAATGGTGGTTGGTACCCCCAGCGGAATTCGAATCCGCGTCGCCACCTTGAAAGGGTGGTGTCCTAGGCCTCTAGACGATGGGGGCAAATAGTTCGCGCCTCTCGGCGCCAACAGTTACATTCTACCCGCCAGATGAGTGACCTGTCAAGCCCCGGTACTTAACGCGAGCGGCTGCGCACAGCGCGTTCGATTTCGCGCTGCGCGTCGCGCTGGGCGATGGATTCGCGCTTGTCATAGAGCTTCTTGCCCCGGCAGAGGCCCAGTTCGACCTTGGCATAGTCGCCTTTAAGATACAGCTTCAGGGGAATGAGCGTCAGACCCTTTGTCTGGACTTTGCCGATCAAGCTGTTGATCTGACGACGATGCAGCAGCAGCTTGCGGTGGCGCAAGGGTTCGTGATTCATATACGTCCCTTGCTCGTAAACAGCAATGTGGCTGCCCTCCAGCCAGACTTCGCCGTTTTTAACGCGCGCGAAGGCGCCGCGCAGGTTCACCTTGCCATCGCGGATAGACTTGATCTCGGTGCCTTTCAGCGCGATTCCTGCTTCGAAGGTTTCATCCACAAAATAATCGTGGTACGCCTGCCGGTTGACCGTTATTACTTTCACATCATTTTGCTGTGCCATGTTGAGGATACCGTTTTATCTAACCCGTTGTGAGTGGTTATTAGCCCACACCAACCGCAGCTTTTTGCAACCAGATGAATCGCCTCTTGACGAAGGCTGCTCAAACACTTACAACTCTATAGCAGGGATGGGGAAATATCGGTGTGGCGCTGCTGCGCATAACTTTGTATATGCCTTGTGAGTATATCCCCTGTTATAATACCCCGCTGAATGGCCGGAAGCAAGAAGTAATAAGCGAAGCAGAACCCTGGCGCTCGCCTTGAGTGAGCGAAGCCAAAGGGTGCTTGTTCCGGTTGAGGCGGCCTGAAGGGGCGGGCTGTTGCGCCCTGAAAGGAAAGAAGCGATCTGATGTTTTATCGGCTTGGTCTGGCAATGGTCAGGCGACGCTGGCTGATTTTAGGCGTCTGGTTCCTGGTCGTTGCGATGGCGCTCCCATTTGCCCCGCGTATTACCTCGGTGTTACAGTCTGGTGGCTTCTCCAGCCCTGATATGCAATCTCAGCAGGCGGTTGATCTGTTGGTGCAGAAGCTGCATTATCAACTGAACGCAGTGCAAATCCTCTTTTCCAGCCAGACGATGACGGCTGATGACCCTCGATTTATTCAAGAGGCGAACGCAACCCTGGATGGGCTGAGCAAGTGGCCGGAGGTCACTGGGATCGTGCCGTTTACGGAAAATCCTCATCAGGTTTCGCGTGATGAGCATGCGGCGTATACCATTGTGCTGCTCAAGGGCGACCCGGACCGCGCGCCTCAATTGCTGCCTACGTTACAGAGCAAGCTGGGGCATCCGCATGATTTACGGGTGCAGGTGGGCGGCGGTCCGGTCTTCTACGAAGATATTCAGAGCGTCAGCGAACAAGACTTGCGCCGGGCAGAGTTTCTGGCGTTCCCGTTTGCGCTTCTGGCGCTGATACTGGTCTTTCGCTCGCTGGTGGCGGCGGCGCTGCCAGCCATTGTCGGCGGGTGCAGCGTGGGAGTCTCTTTTGCGCTGGTGTACTGGCTGGGAACGATGACACCGATCTCGATCTTCGCGCTGAATGTGATTACCCTCTTTGGTCTGGGCCTGGGCGTGGATTATTCGCTGTTTGTCGTAAGCCGCTTCCGCGAGGAATTGCAGCGCGGCAAGCCTGTGCCAGAGGCGATTGCTGCCAGCGTAGCGACGGCGGGTCGGGCAGTCTTCTTTTCGGGCGTCGCGGTCTCGATTGGCCTGCTGGGGTTGACGGTCTTCCAGGTGAATATGCTGCGTTCGGTGGGACTGGCGGGCATGGTCGTTGTTGCCACGTCCATTGTTGCTGCGCTGTCGCTGCTTCCGGCTGCGCTGGGAGTATTGGGTACGCGGGTAAATGCGTTTCCGGTGCGCCTCTCCTGGCTCTGGCAGCGGCATCAGCGCACCACAAAGCAGCACCATTCGGCGTTGGGCGCGGAGCATGAGGGCTTTTGGGGGCGGCTGTCGCTTCTGGTAATGCGCTATCCACTGCGGGTCTTCGTGCCGGTGCTGGCAGTTCTGGTAGTCCTGGGCCTGCCGTTCCTGAATGTGCGCCTTGGTGCGCCGGATGCCTCGATTCTGCCGCAGAGTGTACCATCGCGCCAGGCATATGACGTGTTGCAAACGCGCTTTGAAAGCAATGAGACGACGCCTATCTTGTTGGCGATTCAGACACACGGCCAGGCGCTGGACCAGCGCAATCTGGAGGCGCTTGACGCTTATGTTCGCCAGCTTGAGGCCGACCCCCGCGTGCAGCGCGTGGATAGCATTGTCTCGCTGGACCCTCGGCTAACGCTGGCGCAGTATGAAGCGATGTACAGCCATCCCGATCTGATAGCCGATCCATATATTAAAGGCGCGCTGACGACGCTCGTGGCTAGTGATACGACGCTGGTGCAGGTGGTCAGCAAGTATGGGATGCTGGATACGCGCTCGGAGGCGCTGGTGCAGGCGATTCGCAATACACCCCCGCCGGGCGGCATCCAGGTGCTGGTAGATGGCGGGACGGCGGGCGTGATTGATTACGTGAATACGCTCTATACCGATTTCCCGCGCGCTTTGCTGCTGGTGGCGCTGATCACCTATGTGGTGCTGCTGCTGCTCTTCCGCTCGGTGGCTCTGCCGCTGAAAGCTATTGCCATGAATACGCTTTCGATCCTGGCGAGCTACGGCGCGTTGGTCTTTGTCTTTCAGGAGGGCCATTTCAGCAACCTGCTCAACTTCACGCCGTTGGGCTACGTCGAGGCGTCAGCGCCGATTCTGATGTTCTGTGCGCTCTTTGGCCTCTCGATGGACTACGAGGTCTTTCTGATCGGGCGGGTGAAGGAGCAATGGGAGCGCACGGGCGATAACACGGGTGCCGTCGCGCATGGGCTAGAGCACACGGCGCGGGCGATTACCTCGGCGGCCGCGATCATGGTGGCCGTCTTCGCCTCCTTCGCCTTCACCCATGTCCTTGAGACGCAACAGTTGGGCTTCGCGCTGGCGACCGCTATTCTAGTGGATGCGACCATCATCCGCGTCATTCTGGTACCCGCGGCGATGCGCCTGATGGGCCATTGGAACTGGTGGTTCCCACGCGCCCTGGAGCGGATCGTGCCTCAGGTGCGCCTGGCCGAAGGCGCGGAGGTGTCAGAAAGCGACACAGGTGAGCCAGTGATGAGCCGC
>DATBHW010000074.1 GCA_036557285.1 Ktedonobacterales bacterium | reverse complement strand
CCGAATTTTCTCTACTGTGTTGTTTTGCTGGCAGGATGTGCGAATGCCGCAGGTGTAGCGCCGCCGTCCCGGCGGCCAAACGCTGGCACGTGGAAACGCTGAAAGGGCAGCCCTGGTCGCCAGTGAGGCGTTCAGCCGCCGGGACGGCGGCGCTCCGCTCGGTCCGGTGCGGCTTTCCGCCAGCGAAGCTACAAGCCAGGAGCATTGACCAAGACGGTCTAGAAAATTCGGGATGACCCATGTAGCTACTATGTTTTTATCTGGTTGGTGAGTGCTGCTCTTCTTCGTGCAATCGCTCAAGCACCCACATGCGGATAAGGGTTGACTTCTTTACGCCCCGCTCTTTTGCGTAACGCTCAAGCTCCCGGTTGACTTTTGCATCAAAACGGACCTGCACATTCTCCGAGAGGCCATGTGTGACACGAACCTTCACGGGCTGAAACTCGCCTTCATATTCTGTCGCGCCGGTATCGTGGGTATCCCACCATTCTGCCTCTTCTTCAAGGCTTTGAAATGTAGGAATCACGCTTTTCCGCCTGCCTTGTTCGATCTGCTGTTCGCTCATGATTGTGTCTTTGCTTCCCATTTCCTTATCTCGACCTCTCTCATGGAGAGATTGTACTGATTTTCAGTACAAAAGTCAATCGGCGGCTTCTAGCCTGTTCAGGCGACAGAAAACAAGGTGTCTCGCTGGCCCCTATGATATACTTTGGCAAGGAGAGCCGCGCGATGTTGGTATTGTCGCAGCGGCCAGCCAGGAGGCTTTGCATCAGGCGCGGCCTAAAAGCCTGGATGATGCGCTGGCCTGGCTCACCGCCCGACTGAACGGCCCGCGCCGCGCGAAGCAGCCGGGCGAAGCATTGTAGAAAGAAGCGAGAGTACGTATGGCGAATGAAGCTGATCTGCCAGCGGCTTCGCTGGCTGAGGCGCATATTCTCTTCGAGGGCTATGCCAGCCAGCGCGTCGCGTCTACGGTTGGGTTTGTGCGCGATGGGGACGCGCGCGTGATTATTGATCCGGGGATGACGCCTTCGCCCCGTGTCATACTCGATCCGCTGGCGGCGCTGGGCGTGACACCGGAATCAATTACCGATGTGGTCTTTTCGCATCATCACCCCGATCACACGCTCAACGCCGCGTTGTTTCCCAATGCCCGTTTTCACGACCACTGGGCCATCTATAAAGATGACATTTGGGAGAGCCGCCCGGCGGAGGGCTTTCTGCTCTCCCCTTCGATTCGGTTGATCGAGACGCCCGGCCATTCGCCCCAGGATATTACGACGCTGGTAGGGACCAGCACGGGCATCTTCGCGTTTACCCATCTCTGGTGGCACGCGCGCGGGCCTGCCGAAGACCCACGCGCTACTGATCTGGCCGCTTTGCACCGGGGGCGCGAGCGGGTGCTGCAACTGGCAACCATTATTGTTCCTGGGCATGGCAGCCCGTTTACACCTGGCCCGGAGACGCCCCGCTGAGGAAAAGAAGGCAGCAGCCGCGCCTGGGAAAGCGAGAACGCGATGCACGAACGCTATATTGAAACTGCTGATAGTCTGGATACCCTGGCCCATCGCGCGGCGCGCCGTTTTTATGAAGCGACTGAGCGGGCCATTGCTGACCCCCAGCGTGGGCGCTTCCTGGTGGCGCTTTCTGGCGGCTCGACGCCGCGCGCGCTGCATGAGGCGCTGGTGGCGCATTACCGCGATCTGATCCCCTGGGAGCGGGTGCAGGTCTTCTGGAGCGATGAACGCTGTGTGCCGCCGGACGACCCGCAGAGCAACTATCGCATGGCCCGCGAAACTTTGCTGGAGCATGTGCCGCTGCCAGCGGCGAATATTCACCGCATGCCCGGCGAGCGCGACGACTATGAGGCCGCTGCCGCCGATTACGAGGCGGAGATGCGTCAGGTCTTTGGCATGCCGCCCGATGTGCTGCTGCGCTTTGATCTGATCTTGCTGGGCATGGGGCCGGATGGACACACCGCCTCGCTCTTTCCCGGCACAGCGGCGCTGGATGAAACGAGCAGGCTGGTGGCGGCCAACTGGGTACCCCAGCAGCATATGGAGCGCCTGACCTTCACGTATCCGCTCATCAACAACGCGCGGCAGGTGATGTTCCTGGCGGCGGGCGCGGAAAAGGCCGAGGCGCTGCGCGATGTGCTGAGCGGCCAGGCGCTCATCGAGGATCGCCCCGCTGTGGGCGTGCGCCCGGTGGATGGCGAGGTCTGCTGGATGGTGGACCGCGAGGCGATACGCCTGGTAGACGAGGATGGCGGGACGACTTGATGGTTCAGCATCTTTCGGGTGAAGTTTGGCTCGCGCCAGTTGCAGTGGGTCAACCGCGTTTCGGGCGTGGTCATGCTGGCCTTTGGCGTGCTGGCGTTCGTGAGTTTGCCTGGCGGCTAGCGCCAGCAAAAATCGCGCGGCGTCTTATGGAGACAAGACGCCGCGCGAAAGGGAACTACCAACAGATCAGGCATGAGCGACAGCGGCCTTGCGGCCAGGAGCGGAGATGAAGAAGACGGCCAGCGAGGCGACGGCGATGGCCGTATGCAGCAGGTTGTCGGCCAGGTTGACGGGAATCAACCCCAGCACTGTGGTCGTCTGGATGAAGCCGACGACTGTCACCAGCGCGTAGACGGCGCCAAAGACCAGGGCGTACCAGCGGGCATACTGCCCACCAACGAGAAAGCCAGCCGCCAGGCCAACGATGCCGCTGAGCAGATGGATGACGTTGTGCATCGAGTTAATGGCAAAGATGCCCAGGAGATTGCCGCCGGGCGCGAGGGCGTCTATAAAGCCCAAAATCCCTACGAGTGTTAGAACGATGCCAAGAACCTGCGCGTACAATTTTGCGATGTTTGTCATGGGGAAACTACCCTTTCTGAGCGGCTGAGCCGCGTTGTTGGCCGGTATGCGCTCACACATACCTGGCAGATACCAAACAGGACAGATAATCGCTGGCGCTGTATCGCTAGCCGGAGTGAGACATCTGTTAACTCCAGCGGACGCCCACAGGGAACGAAGCCCGGGTGGTTGACTGGCCGGGTGCGGAAATCGTGACCACGAGCCGCCAGTCTCCGGCCATAGCAAAGACGGGATGGATGAGATACTGCCCTGCGCCTTGCGCCAGCCCCTCAACATCCGGCGCATGCATGGGCATGCTGGTCATTTCCAGCGCCACATGCAGCCTCGCGCCGGTGATCGGATGGCCCGCGTGATCTTGCAGGCGCACCAGGACGTTGTTTGGCCCACGCGCGGTCAGTTGGCCGGATTCCAACCGAAGCGTCAGGGTATAGGGACCAGCCACCATCTGCTGCTGCGCTACGGTGGGCGCTGGCGGAACGAGCCAGGCCCCCAGCCCTAGATGGCCCCAGGCCAGCAGCAGCAGGCAGAGCAAGCCCGCCGCCAGGATGCCCCCGCGAGCCAGTCTGTCAACGCGCGCGTGTGGCGGCGGGTGATGCGAAGCGATTTTTTCTGAAAGTTGCAGACTCACGGTTCGTCTCCTCTAGATTGGTCACTCTAAAAGAGCAATACACGCGCTGCTGGTATACGGATGATAAAAGGCTCTGGAAGACCTGGGTGCTGGTGCGTGAACGCAAGCAGCAGGAGGGCTGGGAGTCTTGAGGGATGCGGGGTTGGGCCACTGCTTGCGGCCCTTGAGGATGAGGATCGGAGCGTGCGAGCCACCAGGCGGGGGGCGCTGGGCAGGCTGAGATCGGGCGCGGTTACGGCGGTGGCTGAGCGTCCTTGTCCTGCCGCGCCTCGGCAGTCAGGCGTCTGACTTCCTGCAAGCGCCGACGTATCCCCAGCACGATCAGCAAGACGATGCCCAGGCTGCCCAGGATGAAGATGAGGAGCATGCGTATATTCGCGCTGCTGTCTGCTGCCCGGTTGCTATGTGGGTCGCCGCTTGCTCCGATGGTTTGCGAGGAATCGGGTGTTGCCGATGGGAAGCCTGCTGTGGGGCTGGTCGTTGGTGAGGCTTGTCCGGTTGCCGTGGGCGTGGGGGTGCCTGCGGCGGGCTGCGCTGCTGCGCCGGAGTTGGGGTTCACGGCCAGCGATGCGGTGTTGACGACCTCAAAATCGGAGCCGGGAATCTTTGCCAACTGCGCCAGATCATCGTTGTTCCAGCGGCTATCGGGCGCGCCGGAGATATACCAGTTGCTGCCGTTATCGGCAACCATCATCCCATAGCGTTTGAGGGCGGTCAGGATAACGCGGTTCTGAGCCGAGAACGAGGCGATATTGACGCTGGCTTTGAGTCGCAGCCGCGTGCCCATCGGCGGGTAGTTCGCGCCGATTAGCGATGACGCCTGATGGCGCGCGGGCCAGACGAAGGTGTCCTGAGTATGCTGCACCGTGAAGCGCAGGGCGTGGCTGATGACTCCGCTTGCCACTTCGTCATAGCGCGCCAGCCCCGGCAGGATGGGTAGGCCGGCTGCATCTGCGGAGGTCCAGGAGCGCGGGCGCAGCGCGTTCGAGTTCAGGCTCCAAACGGCTCCGCTTCCGGCTTTCCAGCTTCCATCGCTCTGTGGATAGCTGGCGTACATCTCGTAGAGCTTGCACGCGCCGCTCTGGACGACCAGCACATGGCGGTCGCCGCTGCTGCTTGCGCCGCCTTCGATGGGGGCGTTGGCCGGGATGGGGTAGGGGCCAGGGTCGCTTTCGCCTGCATAGTCAAAGCTGACCTTCACGCCAGGCTGGCTGTTCGGCACGACGATATAGGGGATGCCAATCGTCTGCCCCTGATACAGGCCCGCCCCAAAATCGGGGTGGAGATGGCCGCTGAGGCCGATGCTGGCGATGATGTTTGCCGAGTTGGCGGCGACAGGCAGCGCGGAGATGTCGCGGTTCCAGATGTTGTTGGCGGGAAAAAGCGGGCAGCCTCCAATGCTGGCAGAGGAGGCTGGCTGCGCGTGGCTGATGTGGCCGCTGATTCCGCTGAGGCTCAACGAAACCAGGGCCAATGCCAGCGCAAGTATAATGCTGGCCGCTTGAGCAAAGAATCGAATACCCATCAGGCACATTATATACCTGAGAGCAAGAGGCCGTCAAAACCCGCGGGTGCAGGAGTTCCACCACCTATCGGGGTTGCCACTTGTAGCGCCGCCCCCTTCGGGAAGGGCTTCGCCAGAGCCGCTTGACCGCCCCTTTGGGGAGCGGCCCTTGCAGGAACTGGGCCTGCGGCCTGGGCTGCTTGCCTCGGCTGTTGCCCCGCACGCTCGCTCCCGTTGGTCGCTCGCGCGTCCCTTCCTAACGTCAGTTCGGGATAAGCCAACACAGGAGGTCCATCCTGTAGACGGGCCTCCTTGGTCGTGCGTCAGTCTTGTAACCATTTCGGTAAGTCTGCCTGGAAGAGTTCAAACGCATCATCCTGTGGAATGTAGTCCAAGAGTTCCCGTGTGGCCGTCAGATCCAGCCGCTTGAAGCGGTTGTTCGAAATACCATGCACGATGGCAAACAGCACGTTGGGGGTTTCGATGCAACGCACAAGGAGGTGATTCAGATCCCGCGCACTCACATACCCACTCAGATGGCGCCGATTGGGCGCCTGGCGCAACCAATTGGAATCGTCTGCTTGCACATCATAAGAGCCGATGCGAATGGCGATACTGGAGAGTCCCTCCGCATGAGCGAAGTAGGAGGCGACAACTTCTCCAAAACATTTGCTAACTCCATACATATTCATGGGTCGCAGCGGGGAGTCTAGCTGCGCCTGGACATCGGAGGGATAACCCGCTATGACCTGGGCACTGCTGGCAAAGATGACGCGTTGACAGCCCTGGTCTTTTGCTGCTCGAAAGATGTTGTAGGTGCCCTGGATGTTGTTGCGCAGGAGGGCAGGGTAGAACTGGGCGTCAGGATTCGTGGTGGCCGCTAAATGCACCACGACCTCTACCTCTTGACAAGCTCGCTGACAAGCCTCGAGATCAGCTACATCGAGCGAACACACCTCATGACCATCACTCGCCGATCCGGCTAAAGTGGTGGTAACCTGATCAGCTAAGCGGAAGATGTAGTGGGCAGCGGTCGCCCGAAAAAAGGCCGAGCCGATCCCTCCTGCCGCCCCAGTGAGCAAAATACGTGTTTTCGCCATGCGTCGTCCTCTCTCTTCTCGGAGACACGTTCCATACCCCATAGGCGAAGGAGGACGACACTCCGAATCCATGTTCACCAGTCGCAGTATCGGGATTTCAAAGCCTTCTATACGCAGCACGTTCTGCTCCACCTGCGTGAGAACTTTCCTGGCCTGCCGCTTGACTCCGGCCAATGTGGATGATCGCCGCTCACCCCCATTCGCAAGAGCATGAAACCGCGTCTGGTCCGGCTCAACGACAAGCTCTTATTAAAGGGTATTTTAAAACCTCTTGGCGCTGTGAGCCAGATGCCCGTGACGGGTTACCGGACCTGACACACTATCTGTCCTTCGGGCTGAGGAGTTCTTCAGTCCCTGCTTGACTCAGGTGATGGCTGCCCCTGTGGTTCCAGGTGGTGGGCTGGGTCTTCGGGAGGTCGTTCTGGTTGGCGCAGCCAGAGCGAGATGTGGGCGGGCTGCATGGTCTCCTGGACGACGGCCACCAGGTGTGCACATATGTGCTGTAAATCGACTTCGTTGCGTAGCGTCGCGCTGAGGGCAGCGAGCGTCTTCGCCGCATCGTACTTCTTGCGATAGAAGCGCCGGTCAATCACGCGCTGCAGGCGAGAGCGCACGGGCCGGAACAGCGCGGCGATCAGCAGCGTCGAGATGACCAGCGCAATAGGTTGGTTGGCTGTGTCGGTGATGGCGCCCGCCAGGCTTTCCAGGCCAAGAATCAAGCCCACATAGAGCACGCCCAGCAGCGTCGAAAGCCCGCCATAGACCAGCGCTTTGTTGATGAGCGTGTCAATATCCCACAAGCGGTAGCGCAACAAGGCGATGCCAATGCCCAGCGCAATGGGCAGATACCCCAGGACCAACGTGATCGGTCCCGCGAGTTGATACGGAGAGGCGGCATCGTTGAGGGCAGGCACGAGGAGCGGAAGCAGGCTGAAGCACGCCACCAGCAGTAACGCCAGGGTAAATCCGAAGGCCAGCCACTTGATTTGCTGCCGCTGGATGGGAGAGGCCACAGCCCGATAGCGATAGACCTGCGTACCCACCATGCTGCCATACACGATCACCGTTTCCAGGGTACTCAGCAGCAGCGGCCAGTGGTCAAAGTTATAGGGATAGGGCAAGACGTAGAAGCCAAATTGGAGGACAAAGAGGAAGGCGAGCAGCCAGGACCAGCGTGGGACAAAGTGTCCATCAGGAAACGTGAAAAAGAGGATGCCCTGGGCAGGCCATTGGAGAAAGAAGAACAGCAGCGCCACCACCGCCAGCGGGGAATTCATGCCGGGACCGGTCAGATGGCTGCCGTCGAGGCCGAAGGAGCCGTAGGTAATCAAGAAGAGCGACACAAACAGGCCCATCGGCTCCCGCGATTTGTGCCAGAAGAGCAGTGCCCCCAGGAGGATGAGCAGCGCGGTCGAGGCGACATCCAACGTTACCCCATAGCTGGCGTAGCCTGCCAGCGACAAGCCGCTCTGCTGGAGCGCGGCCAACTGCGCTGGAGCCAGTTGCAACACGCCACAACTCACGCCTGTGGGATCAGAACACACCGTCTGGAGTTGGGCAGCGAAGGCAGGAAGGCCAGGAATCAGCACCGCCAGATCGATCAACGCCACCAGGCCCCACACGCTGCGCGCCAGCGCAAGCCAGGCGCCCTGAAGGCGAGTAGCAGGAGGATGGCTGACGGCTACTGCCGAGGCCGCTGACTGGCTCATCGTTCGCCTCCTTCCTGAGTGAGACAAGTCCCCGCTTCTCGTCCCAGGATACCATACCTCCGTCTCGCAAGCGTTACGAAGCGCGTTACGAAAGTCCATCGCCAGCTTCGGGACACAGGCATCATTGCTTATTGTCATCAACCGAAAGTCGCCCTCGCTCCAGGTCACACCTGAAGCTTTGGCCCTGGCGGGCCACTAATTAGCCCGAACTGACGTTTCCTAGTGGCTCAACGCTGGCCTGCTGGTGTGTTGGCCCGCAGGGCAAACGCTCGCCCTGGCGAAGCGTTGGCCGCCTGGAAGGCGGCGCTACAGGTGGCAGGCGCAGCGGGCGTGTTCTATTTCAGTGGGTCACGTCGCGTTTGCGCAGCGCCCAATAGCTCAGGCCGGCGAGCAAGACACAGTAGAGGAGCGAAACGAGCAAGCCCTGACCGGGGTTGATGACGCTCGCGGTAAGATCGCCCCCGCCTCCGCTGCTGGTTCCGCCGCCCAGATCAAGAGGCGATTGGTTGACGCCGCTCAGCAGCCCGCTGATATTCGGCCCCAGAAAGAAGTCTGGCATAGCCTCAAGTACGTCGCCAAAGGACGTGCGAATCAAAGCCCCGGCAATCAGGGCGACGATGGGCAGGGCGATAATCTCGAACAGCACGTAGCCTAATGATCCGGCGATGCCTGCGGCAGTCGAACGGCCCAGGGTTGCCAGCAGCAGGGCAATCAACGAGTAGGCAAAGAGTTGCAGGGAGATGACCAGCCAGAATCCCAGGATTTGCAGCAGGCCATCGGCAGGAATAGCCGGAATAGAGCCGCCCAGCAGCGGGCCAATTGTGAAGCCTGCCAGCGAGCCAATGATGAGCATGAATCCGACGACAGCCAGCGCCAGGATGGCGAGCGCCGCTACCTGCCCGGCGAGCAACTGCGCCCGGCTGACCCCGCGCGAGAGCGCCAGGCGTTGGGTGCCAAAGCTGTACTCATTGCCGATGAGCGCGCCTGCCAGGATGCACAACAGGATGACGCCCATAAAGCCGGTATAGCTGCCCACTATGATAAGAATGGCGGGGAACGTCAAAAGCTGGAAGTCGGCGTTCTGCGAGCTTTGCTGCTGCTGCGGCGGCACGCTGTTTGGGTCGCAGGGCGGCGCGACGCTGCCAGGGCCGGTATTGCCCGGCTGGCCGGTGGCAACGACGGTTGGGCAGGGGGGTGATACAGTCGTGGTAGTGACGGTGCTCTCAGCAGCATATGCCAGGAGGACCACAGCCAGTACCGGCAGGAAGCCGCCCAGCAAAATGGCAAGTAGAATCTTGCTCATCAGTCGGCGGCGCGCGATCTTCAGGTTCCAGCTCGTCAAGCGCCAGGTGTGGCTGAGCCAGTTGCTGCTGGCCTGGGGCGTGGCGACGCTGCTTTCATGGGATATGCCTGGCGTCATGCAATGCTCTCCTTATTCTTGTGGCGCTGCTGGCCGGGTGTATGCCTGGGGAAATGGAAGCGCAGGCGCTGGCTGGCCTGGAGCCGCTGGCTGCTCGGTGGTAAGCGCCAGGAAGAACTGCTCCAGGCTGGCTTCACGTCGGCGCACTTCGGCGGCATACACGGCCTGCGCCCCCAGTATGGCGTTGACTTCTGCGGCGCGTTCTATCGGCGCATCGGCCAACAGCAGCCAGCCGCCAGGCGGAACCCACGCGCCGGGTTCGGGCTGAATGTAGCGAACGCCGCGCAGCCAGGGCGTTTCTGGCGTTCCGGCCCGTTCGTGCAAGATGCTGGCCGCCTTTGGCAGCAGGTCCGGTTGATTGAACCCAAGCTGGATGCCGCCCTGCGCGGCCAGAAGCTGCGCGACTTCGCCCTGTGTCACCAGGACGCCCCGGTTGAGGATGGCGACGCGCGTGCAGACCTGCTGGACCTCGTAGAGCAGATGGCTGGAGAGCAAGACGGTGATGCCGTGCTGGGCAAGCTGGCCGATGAGCGCGCGCACTTCCACCATACCGGCGGGGTCCAGGCCGTTGGTGGGTTCGTCCAGAATAATCAATTCTGGACGGGTCAGCAGAGCCGCCGCGATGCCCAGGCGCTGCTTCATGCCCAGCGAGTAGCGTTTATAGGCGTCTCTGGCGCGGGGGGCCAGCCCAACCTGGATCAGCACTTCGTCAATGCGGGCGTTGGTGGCGGGGCTGGCGGGCAGCCCTGCGAAAGTGGCGACCCCTTGCAGGTTTTCCCGCCCATTCAGATAGGGATAGAAGGCGGGCTGCTCGACGATAGCGCCGATGCGTTGCAGCGCGGCGCGGCGCAGCGCGTCATCCACCATGTAGTCGCCAAAGAGGCTGATCTGCCCATCGGTGGGCCAGATGAGTCCCAGAATCATACGCAGGGTGGTCGTCTTGCCGGAACCGTTTGGCCCCAGCAGACCAAAGACATCCCCCTGGTGGACCTCCAGATGGAGATCGTGGACGGCAGTGAGCCTGCCAAAGCGTTTGGTGAGCCGCTCGGTGCGCAAGACCACCGGACGGGCAGGCGCTCCTGCTGGCTGGGCTGCCTGTGGCACAGATGCAACGTCCATGCGGGATGATACGCTCCCTTCTCTATGGGTTCGCTCAGAGACGCCGAACTCAGCAGCGCCAGAGGCCATTATAGCATGTTCCTGAGTTCTACCAAAAATGAGGTTTTGGCAAGCGCGGCGTGTTACTTGTAGCGCCGCCACCCCTTCGGGAAGGGCCGCTTGCGGAAACCCAGTTTCCGCACTCTCGCTCCCGTTGGTCGCTCGCGCGTCCCTCCAGGCGGCTCAACGCTGGCCTGCTGGTCCGGTGGCCTGGAGGGCGAGCGTTCGCCCTGGCGCAGCGTTGGCCGCCAAGATGGCGGCGCTACAAGTGGCAACTCCCAATAGGTAGAGGAACCATGTTTCTGAGTAGCATAAGCGATTCTGGACGACATACGGTACAATATGAGTATTCTGTCTACCTTCTTGCGTAAAGGAGCCGCTCCATGCAGCCATCCCGCGCATCTTCTGGTGTCCTCTCTCCTGAACCAGCCGCCCCAGTGGCAGGCGGCAGCGCGTCAACGGTGGTTGGCGCGGCGATGGCGATGAGCGCGGCGATCATGTGGGGGACGAACGGGGTCATTTCGCGCTTCCTCTTTGAGAAGGGTATTACGCCGCTGACGCTGGTGGAGGCGCGCTCGATTATCGCGGCGCTGGGCATGGGCGCGCTGCTGCTCTGCGTGGGGCGATCTAAGTTTCGGCTGCATCGGCGCGATCTGCCGCTGCTGCTGCTCTTTGGGCTGGCGCTGGCGGTAGTCACGTATGCGTATTTTCTGTCGGTGCAGTTTTTGCCGGTAGCCGTCGCGGTGATGATTCAGTATACCGGGCCAACGCTGATCGCGCTCTATACGGCGCTGACGCTGCGCCGCATGCCGCCAGCGCGCATCTGGGCGGCGCTGGGCCTGACGCTGGGCGGCATCGCCTTGCTGGCGGGCCTGGCCGATCTGCTCGGCGGTTCGTCGGCCAGAGGGGTGACGCTGCTGGGGGTGCTGATTGCGTTCGCGTCGGCGGTCATCATGGCCTTTTATATGCTGGTTGGCGAGCGGTTGGGCAAGCGCCTGCAACCACAGACCAGCGTCTTCTATGGCTTTACGATGGCGGCGCTGCTCTGGTTGATCTTGCAACCGCCCTGGCGCTTCCAGGCGACGGCCCTCGCGCCGGACGCGCTGCCGCTGGTCCTGGCGGTGGGCGTCGTGGGTACGCTCATCCCTTTTGGCATCTTCCTGGCGGCGATCAATCGCCTGGATGCGACGCGCGCCGCCATCCTGGCGACGCTGGAGCCAGTGACGGCGGCGCTGATTAGCTGGGTCTGGCTGGGCGAGCATCTGGACGCCTGGCAGTTGGCGGGCGGGCTGCTCGTGCTGGTGGGCGTGACGCTTGTGCAGTTGAAAAGGTGAGCAGGCGCTGGCCGCCAGGGACGGCGGCGGTACAGGCGCTGGCCGCCTGGAAGGCGGCGCTACAAGTGGCCGTCTGCGCCAGCTTCGTCGTAGATGATCGTCACGCTGCCAGGAGTTCCCTCCAGGGTGTAGGCCAGCCCTTGCTTCACATGACAATGGAAAGGGAAGTACGCGCCTGTCGGCGGATGGTGGAAGATCGCCAGCGATGGCGCGTCGGCTGCCAGGCCATCGTAGAGCGTGAGGGTGAACGCGCCGCCGGTATTGACCACGACCCAGCCCAGCAGCGTGCCAAACACCCTTTCCCCTCTGCCGCCAAACATTGGCCCAAAGACGGCGCTGGGAGGTGCGCCATTGCCCACGGCTGTTTTCTCCGGCTGCGCCGCGTCAATATGCCAGGGTCGGTAGTGGCGGATCAGGCCAGCCTGCGTCAAGAGCGACGGTACAGCAGGGAGCGAGGGCTGTCCGGCTACGAACGAAAATGCCGAGGGGCCGCTCCATGAGACCTGCGGCCCTGCTTCGGGGCGCGGCGAGGCGCCGAGATCGCTCGCAGGCTGGGGCAGCCCCAGCACGCGATAGGTCTCCTGGCGTACCTTCCAGAGATTGACGCCCAGGCTTTCCAGCACTCCGGCGGCAATGCCTTCGCCCTCGCGCACCAGGCCCAGCAGCAGATGTTCGGGGGCAACGTGTTCCTGCTGCATCAGTCTGGCCTCATCAAGCGCCAGTTCAAGGACTTTTTTGCCGCGCGGCGTCAGGCCGATCTCCCCCAGCACAATGCGATCACCACGCCCGATGATGAACTCCACCGCGCTGCGTACCTTCTCAAGTTCCACGCCCAGGTTTGCCAGCGCCGTCGTGGCGACGCTTGCTTCCAGCCGGACCAGGCCCAGCAGCAGATGCTCGGTGCCAATGAAGTTGTGGTTGAAGCGCTGGGCTTCTTCCCGCGCGAATGCCAGCGCCTTTCTGGCTTCCGGCGTCAGACGGTCAAACAATTCAGACTCTTTCATGGCTAGCCTCCTCCTGATCAGACGGCCAAAGCCGCTCACTCCGCAGGAATATCACTGTAAACGACGGTCACGCTGCCGGGCGCGCCGGTCAGCGTATAGGCCAGCCCCTGCCCCAACAGGCAGTGGAAGGGGAAGTACGCGCCGGTTGGAGGATCGGTGATGACCGCGACTTTGGGCGCGTCGGCTGCCATGCCCTGATAGAGCGTCAGGGTAAACTGACCGCCAGTGTTGACCGTCACCCAGCCCAGCAGCGTTGCAATGCCGATCTGCTGCGCCTTCTTGCCAATGGCGGTCTTGTCGGACGCTTCGCCGGTGATGTGGTGAGGTTGATAGGAGAGAAGATGATGTTGCTGCCTGCCTGATGGGGCATGCGCGCCGCCAAGGGCCGGTCCCTGGCTGGCTGCATGGGCGGCGCCGGCCTGGCTGAGTATCAGGATGGTGTGGGTGCGTACCTTTTCCAGATTGACGCCCAGGCTCTCCAGCACCTCGGCGGCAATCCCTTCGCCCTGCCGGACCAGCCCCAGCAGCAGGTGTTCGGTCCCAATGTACTGATGGTTCAGGCGGCGGGCTTCATCAATCGCCAGTTCGATGACCTTCTTGGCACTCGGGGTCAGGCCAATTTCTCCCAGGACAATGCGATCCCCCCGGCCAATCCGAAACTCGACGGCGCTCCTGGCTTTGTCCAGGTCTACGCCCAGATGCTTCAGCGCCATCGCGCCCACGCCCTGGCCCTCGCGGACGAGGCCAAGGAGCAAATGCTCGGTGCCAATGAAGTTGTGGTTGAAGCGTTGGGCTTCTTCCTGGGCCAGACTCAGAACTGTCCTGGATCGCTCGGTAAACTTGTCAAAGCGATTACGGTCATTCACTGCTCACCTCCGTGTCAGGCTGGCGTGTTACGCCTGATGGTCTGCGCGTTCCAACAATTCGATCAATTCAATACGGCTGCCCTCTTCCTATCACAATCGGGCAGGCGTGGTGGGCCGCGCGCCCAGGGAGAAGCACGCCGCCACCAGCGCCAGCAGCCCGGCAGGCGCGATGAAGGGGCCAATGCTGAGAGCGCCCAGGACGACAAAAATCAGGATGATGATCGTCGAAACCCACAGCCATGCGCGCCAGTCGGGCTTTCCGCTGAGGCTGTGCGCCACGGCGCTGATGGCAACCACTATCAGGCACACGACCAGGACGCTCAGAAAGAACCTGGCCTCTGACGAGAGACCTGACTGCGCCAGGCTGATTCTCCCATGCACGTCGGGGCCGCGAGTGCAGACTCCATCAGACGTGCAGGTGTCGCTGCCGCTGGTGTAACTCGCCAATGGGGCAAAGAGCGCGTAACCCAGGGCCAGCAAACCAACGAGGCAGGCTGCCAGCCCGCTCAACAGTTCTATCCATTGCAAGCCGCCGATGCCTCTACGCATATGTTCCTCCGTGTGGGGCGGGGTCGTTCGTTGTCCAAAAAGCGGGCGAGGTGTACGAAAATCGGCGCGTTGTTCTGCTACAATGAGCGTAGCCCTTTTAGGGCAAAGCGTCAAGAGGTCGTTTCGTACCGGTTCTACCAAAAAGCGGCGGCCTGTGTACCGCCGCCGTCCCTTCGGGAAGGGCCGCTTGCCTCGGCTATGCCTCGTCGAGCGAGAGGTCCTCGCTCCCGTTGGTCGCTCGCGCGTCCCTCCCGGCGGCCACCGCTGCGCCAGGGCGAGCGTTCGCCCGCCAGGCCAGCGGACCAGCAGGCCAACGTTGGCCGCCGAGACGGCGGCGCTACCAGCGGCAACCCCCGATCATTGGTGGAACCTTTCGTACCGCCGCCGTCCCGGCGGCTCAACGCTGCGCCAGGATGGACATTACCTCTCAAAGCGAGCGTTCGCTCAGGCGGATGGTTGGCCGCCGAGACGGCGGCGGTACACAGGCCCCCGCTGAAATGCGGGATGAATCCTATCTGAAGTGTTACAAGAAAAGGTTGCTGCGATGCAAATTACGTTTACACTGATGGATGAGGCGGATGCTCGCGCCATCGGCGCATGGCGCTATGAAGGCGAATACGCGGTCTATAACGGGGCAAATAACGATGAGGCGCTCTCGGAGATGCTGGACCGCCACAGCCCCTATTACGCGGCGCGCGATGAGCGCGGCGCGCTGGTGGGCTACTTCTGCTTCGGAACCTCCGCTGCGATTACGGGCAGCGCGGAGCCGGGCATCTATAGTGAAGATCGGAGCATCCTGATTGGCCTGGCTCTGCGCCCTGATCTGACAGGCAAAGGGCTGGGTCTGGCCTTTGTCAACGCGGGCCTGGCTTTTGGCGCAGAACACTTTGCCCCCACCGCTTTTCGCCTGTTTGTGATGACCTTCAACCAGCGCGCCATTCGCGTCTACGAGCGCGCGGGCTTTCAGCATGTGGGCGTGGTGATGCAGCACAGCCCGCATGGGGATCGCCCTTTTCTGGAGATGCGCCGCGCTGGCTAGTTTGCCTGACTTCTCTCTGGCAAGATACATGCAATGAACAGCATAAACATAAGATGGATAAGGCCATAACCGTACAGCCTCACGGTTGATGAGGCAGGCTCTTGACGGCGCTGCGTTGGCTTGAAGAGGGAGAGGGCGTGATGGCAACCCGGATTCTGGTCATTAACGATACCCAGGAAATCCTGGAACTCTTTGATGAACTCCTGAGAGAAGAAGGCTACGATGTGGTGCTGTATTCCCAGGCCATACAGGATATGAGGGAGGTTGAACGGCTCCAGCCTGATCTGATTATCATTGATTACATCTTTGGTGTGGAAAAGGTCGGCTGGCAGATGGTGCAGAAGCTGCGTATGCGGCGCTCCACCGCAAAAATCCCGCTGATTGTCTGTACGGCTGCGGTCAGGGAGATCCGCGAGATCGAGGGCTTCTTGCATATGAAGGCCATTAGCCTGGTACCGAAGCCCTTCGATATTGAGGATTTGCTGGAGGCGATACGAACGTCGCTGCGCGTTGCTGGCGACACAGCCGCTCTCACTGATCAGCCGCAGGTGGAAGAACAGCCCTCCTGCTGAAAGCCAGCCAGCGCGGCTGGCGTTTATTTCGCGCCGATCAGGAGCGTAGCGGCGAATTCCAGGTGCCAGAGCAGCAGGCCGAGGGCCACCAGGCTGATGAGGATATGCAGACGACGCCAGACCCGCGTCAGTTGCAAATAGAATTGCTCGCGGCCCAGCGCGCGCTGGATAGCTTTCGCCTGACGCGCCAGCGCGCCGGTACTCTGTCGTCGGGCGGGCGGCTGCTGAGGGCGGTGGAAGGCGAGCGGGCCGGAAAGCTGCGTCAGGTCGAGAATGGGGCCGGTATCGCTGCGCACGCCCTGGTGGAGCAAGCTGGGAATCTCCTCAATTTCGGGATCAAGGTCGTAGTAGGCCAGATCCCAGGGTGCGCCGCGCATCCCTTCCTCCTGGAGCGCCTGACGGCGGGCGAGGGCGTCATGGGCGATGGCCTCCAGTTCCGCCTCTAAATCGTCCAGGCGTTCTTCGCCTGTGGCGCTCAATGATCGCAGCGCCGCCCTGGCCGCCAGGCGTGGGCTGAAGCGGTCCAGCACGCGCCCGATCACGCCGCTCACGACAACGCCAATCAGCCCATAGAGCGCGTAGGTACCAGTGCGCGGGTTGAAGTTGCCCGCCGCGTGCATCAAGATCAGGACCAGCCCCAGCAGCCCTCCGGCCATGTGCCAGGCCAGGAAAGTGTGTAGACGACCAGGGAGTCTTTTCCCCAGCCGCTTGCGCAGCGCGTAGCCCGCGCCAACCAGCAGCAGCAGCGCCGTCCCCCCGATAGCAAAGCCATAGCCGTACATGCTGTCGGGCGCGACATCCTTCGTCTGCAAGTACATCGTATAGGCGTAGGCCAGGCCAACGCCCGCAGCCGCCGCAAACCACGCGGCGGCCCACTGCGCCCGCGAAAGGCGCAAGCTCAGCCAGGGATACCGGGGAGGCTCAGTATGGCTCTTCGTCGTACCAGCCCCGCGCCGCCCAGGTCTGGGGGCTGTCGCCCTCCCAGTCCTCCGCTTCGATGTAGTCCTCTTCCTCGCATGTGTCGCCATAGAAATCCTCTGAGGCGTCTTGCGCCTCGCTGGTGGAGTTGGCGCAGATCAAGCGTATCTTTAGCCACATCATCATGGAATCGCGGTGCAGACCCACCGGACAGACGGGTACGCACGCGCCGCATTGATAGCAACTCTGGGCAAAGCGCATCACCTGTGACGAAATGGGGCCGTCCAGTGTCTGGCGGTTGAGTGCTTCAATGGTGATAGGCGCTTCCAGCGCCGGACAGGCGGCAAGGCACAGGTTGCAGCGAATGCAGGCGGCCAATTCATCGGCCACCTGGGAAGCAGGCCGTGGCATTGGCATTCTCCTCAACTAAACATGGGCTGAAGCTGGCGTCGGCTTCTGGAAGGGCGCGCCAGGGGAGACATGGCGGCAGACTGGCCGCTGCGCAGCGCGTGGAGCCGCTGTCTGGTGAAGAAGGAGCGCACATCAAAACCCTCAAGTAATAGCTGGCGCTTGATCTCGTTCATATCAATCTGCTCATCAATCAGCCGCTTGATGGCGAGGCCACCGGGCTGACGTTCGCCAAGCGCGAGATAGCCAATCAGCCGATTGTCCCGCACCACCAGCCGCCGGTAGAATCGGGATGAGCCTCTGGAGAGGACTTCGTTGTCGCGGTGATCGCGCTCGGAGAGCATCGGCGCGCCCGCCGCCAATACGCCCAACTCGCCAAGCTGGGTGGCATGCCAGAAACATCCCAGCACCCCGGCCTCTGCGCCCTCTGGAATGCTCGCGCCGGTCAGGGCGGCTGCCGCCAGCCGTCCCTGCTGGAACGCCGAGTACCATTGGGCGCGGGGGGCATGGCGCCCGGTCTGCGGATCGAAGACGGCGGCGACATCGCCCGCTGCAAAGACATCCGACACAGCGGTTTTCAGACGCCCGTTCACCTTCAATCCATGCCGGGTGGAAAGCGAAACGCCTGTGCCTTCCGCCAGTTCGGCAGCGGGCGCGGTCCCTGTGCAGACGGCGACGACCTGGCAGGGGATGAACTCCTCTTCTTTGGTCATGACGCCCACCACCGAGCCGATGCGCCCGATGATGCCCGCCACTTCAGTCTCCAGGCGCACATCCACGCCCAGGCGCTGGATGTGCCGAATCAGCATATCCGAGGCGACTTCATCGAGCATCTGCGCCATGAACGTTTCTCCGCGAATCAACCAGGTCACGCGCACCTTCCAGTGGCGCAGCAGCATGGCCGTTTCGGCGGCGTGATAGCCGCCGCCAATGACAACCACCGATGCTACTTCGGGCAGGCGACGGCGCAGGTCCAGATAATCCTCCAGGTTATGGAGGCTCAGCACGCCATCGAAATCGCGGCCAGGGCAGGTCGTAGGCAGGCCAGCGGGCTGCGATCCGGTTGCCAGGAGCAGCCGCCCGTATTTGATGGTTTGCCCATCGGCCAGGTGGACCTGCCGGGCCACCGTATCAAGTTTTGTGGCGCGCTGGTTCACGATGCCAATGCCCGATTGACGCTCCATCCCTGGTGGGTAGGCCAGAAGCTGTTCTACTGCAAGCTGCCCGGCCCCAAACTGCTTGAGGGCCGGGGTATTGATCGTTGGATGGTTTTGCTCGGTGACAATGAGAATATCGGCGTCGGGCGCGTAGCGGCGCGCTTCTACGGAGGCGGTCAGTCCGGCGATGCCGTTGCCGATCACCAGAACGTCGGCGTAACCTGCCCGCAGCGCCCGCTGGGCCTCTGGCCCGAAGGCGCGTCCGGCGGGGGCTGGCTGGCGGCGCTCTTCCAGGGCCGGAAGCTTGAAAGTGCTCAAGTGTTGGAAGCGTGCCGAGGGCGCAGCCCGACTGTTCTGTCTCAATGATGAACGCTTGTTTGCCAACAGGCGACCCCTTCTTTCCACGCGCCTCCCCGTCTAATCCGCATCCCATGCCAGGAGTGTCCCATGTCGGTTTTGATAGAGAATATCTGTGGCGGCATGCTCGTGCAGATGGCGGCGCAGATGGTCAAGCGAGATAGGCGCGCCAGGGGCAACCCGAAACCAGAGCGGGCTGTTGTACCCTGGCGCCTTGACGGCAAAGGTTCCGTTATTCTCTACAGCTACAATGACCCCCTGTACGTGCGCCAGATTGGCGGTGAGGGCTGGCTTCATGGCTCGCAGCGCCAGGCTCCCCCCAAACGTTCCGACGCCAATCAAAGCCAGCGACACCACCCAGGCTGCGAATCGTGGATAGCGTGCGAACAAGCGTATCCCTCACTTTCCTGGGCAGTTGATGATGATCTGGTTGGTGTTGGCGTCGTAAGACACCTGGCAGGTCATGGTAATCGTGGTCGTGCCAGCGCAGTTCTGGACGGTGACGCCGTTGATAACACAGGTCGGGGTGGCGCCCTGGCCGCCGTTGCCGCCGCCATCCCCGCCGCCGTTGCCACCGCCGCCGTCCCCGCCACCATTCCCGCCGCCATTGCCGCCATCTCCATTACCATTCAGGTTGATGGTGGCGCTGATGGTCACGCCGTTGCCATCCATCTCAGTGGTGATGGGGCTTTGCACGTTCAGCAGGCCATCGCAGTTCAGGTTGTCGGGGCCGAAGGAAGCGTTGAATCGCTGCGCCAGGAACGTGAACAGGTTGTTGGCCGCGCCAGGGTCGGGCGAGGGGCGATTGATGGTAAGCTGCATATCCGCTTGCAGGCGCGCGGGCGCGATGTTCAACATATTCTGGCAGTAGGTTTTGGTGTTGGCCTGTCGCGGACTTCTGGCTGGAACCTGATCGACACCCAGGCGATAGAGGTTGGTCTTTACCAGATTCTCTTTGTTGTTCACCAGGGTCATCGGGTCGCCCAGCGGAGTCAGCGCGACGGGCGCCTGTTGGAACATCGCCGCCTGCAACTCGTTGAGCGGAAGCGCCGGAACCATGTTCCCCTTGTCAGCCAGATCGGGGGCCATCCAGGGCGTGCAGCCCAGCGCGCTATCGAGGGCCACCGAGAGCAGCCCTTCGTCGCTGCCGTTGCTCTGCCTCTGCGCGTCTGGCAGGTTCGCCTTGTTGGCGGCGGTATCCTGAGCGACTCGCCCATCCTGGGTGATCAGATAGGCCGTGAGGACGTTATCGCTCTGGTCCTGATCAACCACCGAGAAATCGCGGGTGGTGGGACAAGGCAGGCCATCTTTGCCCATGCCCAGCGCGGGTATGTTGATTTTCCCGGCGCGAATCAGTCTGTTGGCGACCAGGAAGAACAGGGGCGCGTTGCAGTAGGAATACTGGCCGAACACAGAACGGCCCAGCCCATTGACGCAGTTGGCCCCTGCCCCGCCCTTCAGGCGCAGCGTGTCGCCATTGGAGCCGAACCAGAGCGCCACAACGGCGTTGCGGGGCAGCTTCGGAACAACCGGCGCGGCTGCTGGCTGCGATCCCTGGTCAATGACCAGCGGGTTATAAATGGAGATTTGCCCGGTAGCCGGGTCCAGTACCGCGCCCTGTACGAAGGCCGATTGGTCGGGGTTGCTTTCGCTGCAAAGCCCCTGGTTGGGGTTGGTGGCTATCAACTGAAAAGGAGAAGCCAGCCCTTGCGCGCTGAGGGGATGGGATGGCAAAATTAACGTACAATCCGGGTTGGGGTCAGCGGCGTGTGTCACCAGGTGGCTCCCCAGGGCGACACCCCCGATTGCCGCGCTCACCAGCAGGACCAGCAGCACTGCTGATACGCTGGTTTTGTTGATAAAGCCTTTCCTCCGCCTCTGCTCTGTTTGCCCGGCCAGGTCTGATCGCTGCGATCTTTTCACTCTGGACGGCCCTGTCTCAGATAGACGCATCGGGCGTTCTCCTCTCTGTTCGCGGGCCAAGCCGCTGCGGTTGAGAATCCTTTACACGTTTCTTGAATTCTCCACCGAATCTCCTCAGTACGAATGCAAGGGTAGCACGAGGGGTACGCCGTGTACAGGAAAGCCCGTCCATTTTAGGACCAAAGTACCAGCGGGGCGCTTGTTTTTCTGCCTGTATGTTACTGCCGGGGAAGTCATTCGTTTCAACGGGATCAAAACGATGATGATGCGGGGAGCGTGCGTATGGAGGAAGGGCGCCCGCTGCATTGCCGCGCTGTGGATAAGACTAGCGTACCTTCCTGTGAGCCTCGGCGTCAACTTTTTAGGAGTTTTGGGAGGGTGCTATGCGCCCGTCCGGGCAGGGGTACGGAGGCTGGCGCCTGAAGGGCTATCGCCCGCCAACATGAGTCATCCCTAATTTTCTCTGCTGTGTTGTTTTGCTGGCAGGATGTGCGAATGCCGCCTGTGTAGCGCCGCCGGGACGGCGGCCAAACGCTGGCACGTGGAAACGCTGAACGTGCAGCCCTGGTCGCCGGTGAGGCGTTCAGCCGCCGGGACGGCGGCGCTCCGCTCGGT
>DATBHW010000073.1 GCA_036557285.1 Ktedonobacterales bacterium | reverse complement strand
CTGGCTGGTGGCTTCGCTGGCGGAAAGCCGCACCGGACCGAGCGGAGCGCCGCCGGGACGGCGGCTGAACGCCTCACCGGCGACCAGGGCTGCCCGTTCAGCGTTTCCACGTGCCAGCGTTTGGCCGCCGGGACGGCGGCGGCGCTACACCTGCGGCCTTCGCGCATCCTGCCAGCAAAACAACACAGCAGAGAAAATTCGGGATGACTCATGCCTGATCTGCTTCGGTTTTGTCTCGGCATCACTTCCTGCCCCATCTTGCCAGAGCCACACGCCCGCCAAGCAGGGCCGCCTGTCGCAGTTTGCCCCAGCCATGCACATCCCGCGCCGCAAATGCGGTCAAAAGCAAATTGGTTTCGCGTGGAAAAACTGCTGCCCGACAGGTGGAGCAGCGAGCAGGGTTATGCCCTAGAAACTGCGCCACTGCCTGCAACAATCCGGCCTGATAGGGAGCTTTCATAATATGGATGCTCCCCTCCTTCATCTGAGCGGCATTCCGCACTTCCGCGTCAGCGTTCGCGGGCGCAAAGGCTTTTTTCGCCAATCCGAACATCGCCAGATCAGAGGCCGTATCCCCGGCAGCAAAGGCCAGCAGCGGGGCGCCTGCCCGATGGCCTGATGGCCCATCCAGCAGTTCGACAAGGGCCGTGAGGCCAGTCCCTTTATCCACAGTCGTGACCATAAAATCTGTTTGTGCCAGGCCAGGAATGGCCCGCAGACGTTCTCTGCCGGGAACCTGCTGCAACGCCTGCTCAAGCGTCTCCGGCGTGAGGCCACGTCGTTTTCTCCCCCTCACCTGATAGGCGCGCACAGCGTAGCGATAGGTCTGGCTCACATAGACCCCTGGCATCTGCTGTAAGACCGCGCGCAGGGCGTCAAGATCAGCCTGTTCCTCTGGCTTCAACAACAGCCGCGTTTCGCCTGTCAGGTGGTTGTAGATGACCGCGCCATACTCGGCCATGCCGCCTGATAGCTGGTACGCCTGACAGCGGTCGCACAGTTCATCCAGTGATCGGCCTGTCGCTATGATAGAGCGATAGCCATGCCGCGCCAGCGCCCGCAGCGCCAGCGCACCCGCCGGGCTGATGGCTACAGACCCCAGCCAGCCCATTTCCAGCACGCCATCAAGATCAATGGCGCAGAGCGGCCCAGAAGAAACGGGCGTGACATCGCGCAAAAACCGCTCGCCAAAATAGCGTTCCTGAACGCGCGAGATGGTGCGCTGAACTGCTTCCGCCGCATGGGTGATGCGCTCAGAGGCGACGAAGAAGCTGTCAGCTGGCTGAGGCCCATTCGGGCTGGCCCGATCAACGTTTACGAGAGACTTCCCCTTAGCATACCAGAAGATTCTGAAGATATTTTTATCCTCTATATGGAGCGCAATGAGTTGATAGAGCAGCCAACGCTCATCGCTGCATGTTTCGCCAGTCAAGCGCCTGTAGTGCTGGCGCAAGAGATCAGAGATGGTTGTCTCGCCCGTCTTGAGTTCGTAATGCGCTGCGGCGCTTGCCAGGTCGTAGAACGGGTCGCAGCAATCCAGGTCTTGATTACAAAAGACACGATCATCAAAGCCAACTTTGAGCAAGCCGCGCGTTGGTTCTTCCCCCTGAGCGTTCGCCCAGGGTATGAACCATTCTGTCGGCGCCATGCTTCCATCAATCACGGCGGCACGCTTCATCGGCTGAAGCAGCAGGTACTTCGCCAGGTTCACCAGCACCGGACGCACAAGAGACGCCGCGCCCTCAAAGGCGTGGCACATAATATCTTCATTAGCGCGCAGCCAGAGCGGATGCCTTCCGGCAAGGCGCTTCGTCATATCTACTGACAATGGCAGCGATTGGTGGTGAGCGCCAACGTATGCCGCCACCCGCCCGGCAAGAGCGTCCGGGTCAACGGGCGCAGCAGCCGAGAGCCGTCGCTCCGCTGGAATCCAGGCCCGATAGAGCAAGCCATCGCGTAATCCATAAATGTCTGGCAAGAACTCGGAGAGCCGCTCGGCCAGGGTCAGCGAATGCGCGCCCAGATACCCCAGACCGACGCCCTTCACATAGATGGTATGGGTGAACCATTTGCTGCTTCTCTCATCCAAAAGCTGCGCCTGATAGAGTCCACGAACATGCCCGCGAAACGGCTGCAACTCGTCCATATCCTCCATAGGGATGGTGACAGGCGCGCCAAGAGGATACACCTGAGCATCCAACGGCAAACGCTTGACATCTTTTACAGCCGCCACCTTCACCTCAGTCAAGGCGTCCTGGCCGGAGGATACGTGAATGGTTCGTCCGCTCAGCAGTTCTCGCAAATCTGCTTCTACTGCGCTGGCGGTTAACTGGCTATGGATCGCCCATTCTTCCCAGGAGAGGTAGACGGCTTCATAGCCCTGGAGGAGCGGTGGCAAATCAGCAATGGAGCCAAAGATTGGCGCTACCGGATGAACGAACTGGCGGGCTACCCCCATCTCCTCCAGAGCCTCTCCTATCTGAACAAGCGTTGATCCCGTATGGGGCGGATCATCAACCAGCAGCGCCCTTCCCCCTGGCTGGATATGCTTGAATACTGCGTCACGCTCCCCAGGGAGCCACGCCTGCTCAGGTCGTAAGGTGCATGACTGAACACGCTGATACCCCTGCGCGCGCAGGAACGCGGCACAGAGCGGGGCAAGATAACTTCCTGACGTTCGGACGCCGATCACCAGGAGGGGGACATCCCGCTCAGGCCAGCGTTTGGCAAACTTGTGAACGATACGCTGGCAATCTTCTGGACGCTGATCGAAGCTGCGAAAGCAGGCAGGAAGGCGTACTACACTGCGTTGCAGCGCCTTTGGCGTCGCCCCCGCAGAGGCAAGGAGATCGCGCCCGATACGCAGCAATCCCTCTACTGCCTGCCGGTCCTGAGCTACGTCTGCAACAAGCGTTGGTATGTTGCTGGCCTCTGGACCTATGGAGCGAGCAAGGTGATCGGCCAACTGCTGAACAAAGGCCGCCACTGTTCGCTGCTGTTTCACGAGTTGCTGCTCGCCGGGCAGGAGCGCGCGGGTATAAGAGAGCGTCCGAGCGACCTGTTTACTGGCGGCTGCTGCGCCATCTCCAAATGGAGGGGAGAACATGTGAGGCAGGTTCCTGGACACTTTAGTCAGGGCAAAAACATCTCGATGGAGATAATCTTCTAGAATCTGATTCATCCCAGCGGCCACAAGAAAGGCATCAAGCAGATGGGTATTGCTCTCCTGAAGCGAGCCAGCTAACTTTTCTGCTTCTTCAGTTGATCCTTTTGCTGAACCGTTCGGTGAAGGGAGAGAGGCAGCGGCCATCTCCAGCGTTGATAGGAGTAAAGTCCTGAGTTCCGCAAAATCGTTCAGGAGGTTCAGGGGGCGTAACACATGGGATGCGCCTCCCTTCTGCATCCTACTTACAGAAGGTTGCTCTACCATCATCGCCACAGTCCTACTCTTCTTTCCAGTCATTACGAAGCATACTATACTGCAAGGTTGGCATACAATCTGCCTCGATTGTAACAAGGAATGATTGGAAAATGATGAGAGAGGATTCAAGCGAGGCTGATTTGCCCACAAAGGGCTACTGAGCGTTGGCTGCATGCAGGGGAAAGGGGCTATGGAGTCTGCGGCTTATCAACGAGGCGACGCCAGTGGGAGACGGACGGTAAAGCTGGTCCCCTCATGCGGGGCGCTGGTAACGCTTATCTGGCCTGCATGGGCCTGCACAATCTCCTGGGCAATCGCCAGCCCCAGTCCGGCGCCTGCCCCCATCTGCCAGGACGCCTCGGCCTGCTCCGCTTCCAGGTCGCGCGCTGCTTTTGGGCCAGGCGCGCGCGTGTGCGCTTTATCGGCCCGATAGAACCGCTCGAACACACGCGGCAGGTCCGTCGGCGCGATACCCACCCCACCATCCGTCACACAAACACACGCCTGCTGCTCTTCGGTCCATCCAGTCACGGTGATGCGGCCTGCTGGCCGGTTATAGCGTATGGCGTTCTCCAGCAGGATCAGCCAGAGCTGCCGCAGTTGATCGGCATCGCCCCAGACGACGATGCCTGGTTCCAGATGGGCATCCATCTTCAAGCCGTGCGCTTCCGCTCGGCGGCGCGTGCGCGCCACCAACCCGGCCATCTGCTCGCTTAGCGCCACAGGCTGATGCGTCGCCTGCACAGCGCCGCCATCCAGCCGCGCCAGCGTGAGCAGTTCCCTGAGCAGGCGAGTCATCCGGTCTATCTCCCCCAGCGCATCCCCGACTAACTCCAACTGGTCCTCCAGGTATTCGCCCTCTACGCCTTCCGTTTGCTCATCTGGCGCTGTCAGCGCCAGCAGGGGCAGCGATTCACCTGTTCGCCGCGCTGCCAGGGTAGCCACCGGCAGCCTGGCGCGGCTGGCGCGCAGGGTACGCCCCAACACCTCAATGTCTGCTCGAATCAGCATCAGCGGCGTTCGTAGTTCATGGGAGGCATCTCCCACAAAATCGCGCTGGCGCTGAAAAGCGGTTCGCACGGGAGCCAGCGCGCGGCTCGCCAGGAAAATCCCCCCCAACAGCGCCAGCGCGAGAGCGCCGAAGCTGACCAGCGCCAGTACCAGCAGCAGCCGATGCAGTTCATGCTCATAAGGCTGGGTCCAAATCCCCAGTTGCAGCACCCCCACCAGAGCGCCATCGCGCTTCATCTCCTCTGTCCATAAGCGCACACTGATGGTCCCGCTCGCCCCAACCGACACGGTGCGCACATCCGGCCAGTCATTCGCCAGCGCGGTCTGCGCCGCCTCCCAATCTGGCAGCCCCGTCAGGGGTTCGTGCAGCGAGCTTTGCAACACGTCGCCATCGGGGCTGAGCAGCAAGAGAATATCCACATTATAATCGTTATCATTGTCCAGATCGAGCGTGCGGCCCTGGCTCAGACTATTCTCCGCCTGCTCCGCGCGCGCAGCCAATTGATTATCCATCTCCCCGGACAGCACGCGGTCAGCCACGACATACGCCACCAGGCCAAAGGCCAGGATAATCACCCCCGTCACCGCAATATTCCACAGCACCAGGCGGCGGCGGGTGACAGTGAATAAAGCCGAACTCATACCCTATTATCCTCGCATACTATAGCCAATGCCTCGCACCGTTCGTATCAGGGCTGGCTCAAAGCCACGATCCACTTTTTCGCGCAGATAGTGAATATAAATATCCACAATATTGCTGACTGCCTCGCTCTCATCCGGCCAGACATGGTTGGTAATCTGCGTCCGCGAGAGCGCCTGGCCCGGATGGCGCATCAAATATTCCAGCAAGGCAAACTCGCGCAGCGTCAAAGGAATCGGCTGGCCGTCTCGCTGCACCTCATGCCGCTGTACATCCAGCGTCAGATTGCCCACATGCAACACCGGCTCCTGCGGCGGCGCTGGCGCGCGGCGGGCCAGGGCGCGGAGCCGCGCCAGCAGTTCCTCAAAAGCAAACGGCTTGGTCAGATAGTCGTCAGCTCCCGCATCCAGCCCGTTGACTTTATCCTCTAGCTGATCGCGCGCCGTCAGCATGAGGATGGGCGTCGCAATCTGATGCCTGCGCAGCCAGCGGCAGACCGCGACCCCATCCCGATAGGGCAGCATAATGTCCAGCACGATCAGGTCATAAGCGCCCGAACCAGCTTTTTCGAGGCCCTCCTCACCGTCATAGGCCACATCCACCACGTAGCGTTCTTCTTCCAACACCCGCTTCATCAAACGGACCAGGCGTTGTTCATCTTCTACAATGAGCACCCTCATGCCACATCATCTCTTTATCTGACAGGTACACGCTACGAAGACGCTGCACATACCCGAAGAAACTCTTGACCTTATGCTAAGGATAACACGTCCTCTTCAGAATTGTAACCACGCAGAGTCCGCTGGTTCCACCAAAAAATGAGATCTGGCAAGCGAGGCATGGTACTCGTAGCGCCGCCATCCCTTCGGGAAGGGCCGCTTGCCTCGGCTGGGCCTCGGCACTCTCGCTCCCGTTGGTCGCTCGCGCGTCCCTCCAGGCGGCTCAACGTTGGCCCACTGGTCCGGTGGCCTGGAGGGCGAACGCTCGCCCTGGCGCAGCGGTGGCCGCCAAGATGGCGGCGCTACAGGTGACGCCTCCGATAGTTGGTGGAACCGAGTCTGCTCATGCCTCGACGAGCGGGACGCAGTATCACAATTCATACCCCTCTTGGGCATAGTCATAACCATATCTCAACCCATCTTCTCTCTCTTCTCAAGAGAGAGGCTCTATGGTATTTCTTCAGGACAAAGGCAAGTCCTTTCTACCATCCCCGGCGCCATTTCCCTTCTCATGAGGAGAAGGAAGTAGGAGAAGGAAATAACAAAAATATGTCAGATACAAGCAATCTCTCAGAGGCTAAACGCGCCCTGCTGGATAAACTGATGCGGGGCAATCTCCCGCAGGCTACCACAGGTATCCCTGCTATCTCCCGGCGGACTCAGACAGGCTTTGCGCCGCTGTCTTTTGGACAGCAGCAATTGTGGCTGCTCGCCCAAATGATGCCTGATATTCCTGTCTACAACGAGTGCGTCACCATTCACCTGCCTGGCCCGCTGGATGTAGCAACGCTGGAGCAGAGTTTTAATGAATTCATCAAGCGCCACGAAGCCTGGCGCACCAGCTTTCCGCTGGTGGATGGGCAGCCGGTCCAGATGGTGCATCCTCCCTCAACCGTCAGGCTGCCCCTGGTGGACCTGCGGCGCCTGCCTGAAGCTGAACGAGAGGCCGAGGCGCTGCGGCTGGCAACAGAAGACGCGCGCATTCTCTTCGATCTTGCCCAGGGGCCGCTGCTGCGCGCGCTCTTTATACAACTGGCGGATGAGGAGCATCGCCTGTTCCTGACGATGCACCATATCATTTTTGATGGGGTTGCCATTTATCAGGTGTTTCTTCCAGAACTGCGCGCGCTTTACGAGGCTTTTTTAGCAGGCCAGCCTTCTCCGCTGCCCCCATTAGAGATCGAATATACCGATTACGCCGCCTGGCAGCGTGAATGGCTCCCAAAGGAAAAGTTCGACGACCAGCTTGTCTATTGGAAAAAACAGCTTGAAGGCGCGCCCGCCACCCTAGAATTGCCTTTTGATCGCCCGCGCCCGCCAGCACAGACCTACGCCGGGTCCATGCGCCCCTTTGCGATTGGAAAGCCCTTGACTGACGCGCTCAAAGCCCTGAGCCGCCAGGAGGGCGTGACCTTCTATATCCTGTTGGCGGCGGCATTCAACACGCTGCTTTACCGCTATACGGCGCAGGATGATATGGTCATCGGCACAGCCACCGGAGGACGCAAGCGCCCCGAAGTCGAGCGCATGATCGGCTTTTTCCTCAATACCCTGGTGCTGCGCACCAACTTATCCGGTGCCCCGACCTTCCGCGAACTGCTGATGCGCGTGCGCGAAGTGACGACCTCGGCGATTACCTATGAAGAGGTACCTTTCGAGTATCTCATCAAGGAACTGCAACTGGAGCGAAACCTCGCTCAGAATCCGCTCTTCCAGGTGTTGCTGACCCTGGAGCCTCCGCTGACGGCGCTGCCCTCCGGGTGGACGCTGACGCAGATGGATGTGACCGTCGGAACGTCCAAGTTCGATCTGTCCCTCGAACTCGATGACCGACCAGAGGGGCTTATTGGCCGCTTCGAGTACAACTCGGACCTGTTCGATAGGACAACCATCGAGCGCATGGTCGGACACTGGCAGACGCTGCTGGAGAGCATCGTCGCTGACCCCAATCGGCCCCTTTCTGCTTTACCTATCCTGACGCCAGCGGAGCAAAAACTGCTGGAGGAGTGGAACGCCACCCAACGAGCGTTCCCCACCAATGTCTGTATTCATCAGCTTTTCGAGGAGCAGGCGGCGCGCACACCGCAGGCCACAGCCGTGATCTATGAGGGCGCTGCATTTACCTATCAAGAACTCAATGCGCGTGCCAATCAACTGGCTCACTACCTGCGCCAGCTTGGCGTGGGTCCAGACGTACTGGTGGGCCTGTGTCTGGAGCGTTCGCTGGAGATGGAGGTTGGCCTGCTGGGCATTCTCAAGGCGGGCGGCGCGTATGTGCCGTTGGACCCCACATATCCGGCTGAGCGGCTGGCCTTCATGCTGACAGATGCCCAGGTTCCGGTCCTCGTCACGCAAGCCACGCTGGCGTCCTTGCTGCCCACACAGAATGCACAGGTCGTGCGCCTTGACGCCGACGCGCGGCTGCTGGCCGAGCAAGATCAGACGAACCCTGCCAGCCTGTCCACTGCCGAGAATCTGGTCTATGTCATCTACACTTCGGGGTCCACAGGGCGGCCCAAAGGAGTCCAGATACTCCAGCGCACGGTGGTGAACTTTTTGTTGTCCATGCGCGAGCGGCCCGGACTGACGGCGGAGGATACCTGGCTGGCCGTCACTACGTTATCCTTCGATATTGCTGCCCTTGAACTTTTCCTGCCGCTGCTGGTCGGCGCGCGGGTGGTTATCGCCAGCCGCGAAACAGCGGTGAGCGGGACGGTGCTGGCGGAGACGATGGCGCGTACCGGAACAACCGTAATGCAGGCGACACCCGTTACCTGGCGGCTGCTGTTGGAGGCGGGCTGGTCGGGAGACCCGCGCCTGAAGATGCTCTGTGGGGGCGAAGCCCTGCCGCGTGACCTGGCTCAGCAATTGCTGAACAAGTGCGCGTCTTTGTGGAACCTCTACGGCCCAACGGAGACGACCATCTGGTCCACCATCCGCCAGATCACGCCCGATACCAATCTGATCACCATCGGCGTCCCGATTGCCAACACTCAGGTCTATCTGCTCGATGCTTCCCTTCAGCCTGTCCCCATTGGCGTCTCTGGCGAACTCTATATTGGCGGGGCCGGTCTGGCGCGCGGGTATCTCAATCGCCCGGAATTGACGGCTGAGCGATTTGTTCCCGACCCGTTTAGCGCCGATCCAGGGGCGCGGCTCTACAGAACAGGCGATCTGGCACGCTATTTGCCTACAGGGGAAATTGATTTTCTAGGACGCTTGGATCATCAGGTGAAGGTGCGCGGCTTCCGCATCGAACTGGGCGAAGTCGAGACGCTGCTCCGGCAGCATCCGGCAATACGCGCGGCTGTCGTGGTGGCCCGCGAAGATACCCCAGGCGATAAGCGCCTGGTGGCCTATTTCGTAGCAGGCGAAGGAGACCCGCCTGCTCACGCGGGGCTGCGCAGCTTTCTGAAGGAGTATTTGCCGGATTACATGATACCATCGGCCTTTGTAATGGTAGAGCAGATGCCGCTGACCCCCAACGGCAAAGTGGATCGCCGCGCCCTGCCCGCGCCAGATACCGATCATCTCGTGCGTGATGAGATCGGCGCACTGCCCAGCACGCCTATGGAAATTGAAGTGGCGGCGATCCTGGCTGGCTTCCTGAAAGTGGAGCAGGTTGGCCTCGACGAGAACTTCTTTATGATCGGGGTCAATTCTTTGTTGGGTACTCAGGCTATCGCGCGGATGAACGAAACCTTCAAGGTAAAGCTTTCCTTGCGCACCCTTTTCGACGCGCCCACAGTCCGCGAGTTGGCCGCCACCATTGAAGAAGTGATTTTGACCAAACTAGAGACGCTGAGCGACGAAGAATTGCAGCAGTTATTGAGTTAAAAGGGCACTGCGAACCCGTTTTAATAGTGGAATCGTCTCTCGCTTAAGCTGAGCACATCAGGGGCTGATTTGGAAGCCGCCATTGACAGCGAAAGACGCTCTCCACTAGGAGTGATAGAGCATCATGTCAGACACAAGCAATCTCTCTGAGGCCAAACGCGCCCTGCTGGAAAAGCTCTTGCGGGGCAAGCTGTTTCCGACAAGCGTGGATGCTGAAACAATCACTCGACGCGCCCACGATGGGCCTGTGCCGCTGTCCTTTGCGCAGCAGCAATTCTGGCTGCTGAGCCGACTCACCCCGCATCTTCCTGTCTATCACCTGAGTGTGAGTATCTCTCTGCCTGGGCCGCTCGATCGAGCGGCTCTTGAACAGAGCTTCAACGAACTCATCCGGCGTCACGAAGTTTGGCGCACCAGTTTTCCACTGATAGAGGGGCAGCCTGTCCAACAAATTCATCCGCCCTCCATCTTCCGGCTGCCCTTCACGGACCTGCGCCGCCTGCCCAGGACTGAACGCGAAGCTGAGGCGCTGCGACTGGCAGCAGAGAATACCACCGCGCCCTTTGATCTCTCGCAGGCGCCCCCGCTGCGCGCCCGCCTCGTTTGCCTGGACGATGAGGAGCATCGGCTGTTCTTAACCCTCCATCACATCATCTCCGATGGCTTCTCTGTCTCGCAGATACTCCTGCCAGAGCTATATGCTCTCTACCAGGCGTATGCGACCGGCCAGCCCTCGCTCTTGCCAGAGCTGCCCATCCAATATGCCGATTACGCCTGCTGGCAGCGCGAAACGCTCGACGAAAGGGCATTGGCAGAGCATCTGGATTTCTGGAAGCATCATCTGGCCGGAGCGCCAACCGATCTTGCGCTGCCTGGCGATCACCCGCGTCCCGTCGCCTCCAAAGGCCAGATGTGCGCGCATTCGTTCACCCTGCCTGCACAGACAACCGCTGCCCTCAAAGCCCTCAGCCAGCAGGGGGGCGCTACCCTTTTCATGACTCTGCTGGCCGCCTACGCTGTCCTGTTGGCGCGCTGTTCCGGCCAGGAGGACCTCATTATTGGTACCCCTTCCGCTGGCCGCAAGCAGGAAGAAGTCCGTGGGCTGTTGGGCGTCTTCATCAATACCCTGGCCCTGCGTCTGGACCTCTCTGGCGATCCAGGCTTCCGGGCGCTGCTTCAGCGGGTACGCGAGACCACGCTCTCCACGCTGGATCACGAGGACATGCCCTTCGAGCATCTGGTCAAAGAACTCCACCCGGAGCGCGCGCCACGGCAGAACCCCTTCTTCCAGACGATGTTTACGCTTGAATCGCCGCCGCCTGCCCTGCCTTCCGGGTGGGCTGCCGCCCTGCTGCATATCGGGGCTGGCCTCGACGCCGGGTTTGACCTGAGCCTCGCCTTAAAGGAGCGGCCAGAGGATCTCAGCGGCACGTTCGATTACAACACCGATCTGTTCGAGGCGGCGACCATCGAGCGGATGGCTGGGCATTTCCAGACGCTGCTGGAAGGCATCGCGGTTGATCCCGACCAACCTATCTCCCAGCTTTTGCTCTTACCAGAGGCCGAGCGAGAGCAGATGCTGGTAGAGTGGAATGCTACCCAAGCCGATTACCCCCAGGACCAGTGTGTCCACTGGCTCTTCGAGCAGCAGGTGGCGCGCGCGCCAGACGCAGTAGCTCTTGTCAGCGAGGGGCGCCAGCTTACCTATGGGGAACTGAACGCGCGCGCCAACCAACTGGCCCATCATCTCCAAAAGCAAAGGGTGGGGCCAGAGACACTCGTGGGCCTCTGTGTGGAGCGTTCGCTGGAAATGGCGGTGGGACTCCTCGGTATTTTCAAGGCGGGCGGCGCGTATGTGCCGCTGGACCCCAGCTATCCCACAGAGCGCCTGGCCTTCATGCTGGAGGACAGCCAGGCAGCCGTTCTACTCACGCAGCAGCATCTGCTGGCGCAGCTTCCCGCGCAGAACGCTCGCGTCATTTGCCTGGATGGGCAGTGGGCAGAAATCGCTCAAGAACCCACGACGAACCCCGTCAGCGCGGTCCAGGCCGACAACCTGGCCTATGTCATCTACACCTCTGGCTCTACGGGGAAACCGAAGGGCGTTCAGATTGCCCATCGCGCGCTCGTCAACCATAACCTGGCCTTTATCAAACACTTCGATGTCCGGCCTGCTGATCGCATCTTGCAATTTGCTTCGCTCAGCTTTGATACGGCAGCAGAGGAAATCTTCCCATGCTGGCTGGCGGGGGCCGCGCTGGTGCTGCGGCCTGTACAGGTTGCCCTGACCTTCGAGGAATTGTTCCGGCTCATAGAGCATGAGCGGCTGAGCATTCTGAACCTCCCGACAGCCTACTGGCATACCTGGACCTATGAACTCGCCAAAGCAAACACACCGCTGCCGGAGAGCCTGCGCTGGGTCATCACGGGGGGCGAGCAAGCCCTGCTACAGCGTCTGACGCTCTGGCAGGAGCGCGTCCCTAAGCGCGTTCGCTGGAGCAACTGCTATGGCCCAACCGAGGCAACCATCGGCGCAACCACCTATGATCTGGTGAGGGAGGGCGAAGATCAGGAGGTTTCCACGATACTCATTGGTCGGCCTAACGCCAACTTGCAGGTTTACGCGCTTGACGCCCACCTTCAGCCTGTCCCTATCGGTGTGCCTGGCGAACTCTATATCGGCGGCGACGGATTGGCGCGTGGCTATCTGAACCGCCCGGAACTGACCGCCGAGCGGTTTATCCCCAACCCGTTCAGTCAGGAGCCAGGCGCGCGCCTCTACAAGACCGGCGATCTCGCCCGCTATCATCCCGATGGCAATCTGGAGTACATCGGGCGCGCCGACTTCCAGGTGAAGATTCGGGGCTTCCGTATCGAACCAGGCGAGATCGAGAGTATCCTGAGCCAGCATCCCCAGGTCCGCGAGGCAGTGGTCGTGGCCCGCGAAGACACCCCTGGCGAGAAGCGCCTGGTGGCGTATCTTGTGCCTGCTGCGGGCCAGTCCCCCACCAGCAGCGCCCTGCGCGGCTTCTTGAAGGAACACCTGCCAGAGCATATGATCCCATCGGCATTTGTTATGTTAGAATATGTGCCGCTGACCCCCAACGGCAAACTGAACCGGCGGGCGCTGCCTGCCCCGGAGGGCGACAGAGAACAGCCAGAAGCGGCTCTTGCAGCGCCGCGCACCCCTACCGAGGAACAACTGGCCGCGATCTGGACAGAACTGCTGGGACTCAAGCAGGTGGGCATCAACGAGAACTTCTTTGAGTTGGGGGGGCATTCGCTCCTGGCGGTGCGCGCCCTCTCGCGGGCGCATGACATCTTCAATATAGAGCTTCCGTTGTCCAGTCTCTTTGAGGCGCCAACGATAGCCAGCCTGGCTATAAGAATTGTGCAGTGTCAGGCCGACCAGATCGAAGATGGAGTAACGGCCCAGTTGCTCGCAGAGCTTGAGCAGCTTTCCGATCATGAAGCGCAAGACATCCTGGTAATTGAGAGCAAGCGAACGGAGAGATGACGTGAGATGAGTGACCTGTCAAAACGCATTGCAGACCTTTCCCCGGAGAAACGCGAAATCCTGCTGAAGCGGCTCATCGAGCAGCAAAAAGTGACGACCACCCCGACGGCGATCCCGCGCCGCAGCCAGGTCATGTCTAACCCACCGCTCTCCTTTGCCCAGGAGCCGCTCTGGTTCATTGACCAACTGACTCCAGGCAGCGCGGCGTATAATCTGCCCTACGCGCTGCGCCTGAGTGGCCCGCTCGACCTCGCCGCGCTTGAGCAAAGCCTGCAAGAAATCGTGAAACGCCACGAGTCCTTGCGTACCACGTTCCCCGCCATCGAGGGTCGCCCGGTGCAGATGATCGCCTCCTCCCTCCAGTTACCTTTTTCGGTGGTAGACCTGCGCGACCTGGAAGATCGCGCGCGCTGGCCGCGAGCCATACAGTCCATCAATGAGGAGATAACGCGCCCATTCGATCTTGCCCAGGGGCCGCTGCTGCGGACCATGCTGTTCCGGCTGACGGAGCAGGAACATATCCTGCTTCTGCTCATGCACCACATCATCTCTGATGGGTGGTCGGTAGGTATTCTGGTCCGAGAACTGACCACCCTCTACAGCGCCTTCACCGCCGGACAGCCATCACCGCTGCCTGAACTGCCCATCCAATACGCTGATTATGCCCTCTGGCGCCGCGAGTGGCTGCAAGGGGAGCGGATGGAAGACCAGCTTACCTACTGGAAACAGCAGTTGGCCGACGCTCCCGCAGTGCTGGATTTGCCTACCGATCATCCACGCCCGGCCATCCAGACCTTTCGTGGGGCCGTCCACAATTTTCGACTCTCCAGGGCGCTCACCGAGCAGATTCAGACGTTGAGTCAGCAGGAAGGCGCGACGATCTTCATGACTTTGCTGGCGGCTTTCAACGTGCTGCTTTCCCGCTATACTGGGCAGGAAGACATCGTGGTGGGTTCGCCTATCGCCAACCGCAACCGCAGCGAGGTTCAGGAGTTGATCGGGTATCTGGTCACGATGCTGGTGCTGCGCACCGATCTTTCGGGCGACCCCGGCTTTCGGGAACTGCTCAAGCGGGTACGCAAAATGGCGCTGGAGGCGTATGCCCATCATGAACTGCCCTTCGAGAAGTTGGTGGAGGCGCTGCACCCCGAACGCAGCCTGAGCCATTCGCCGCTCTTCCAGGTGGTCATTGCCGACCAGAATGCCGCGCCAACCGCTGTCGAGGCTGCCGGGTTGTCGCTCTCTTCCCTAGACGTAGAGATCAGCATGTCCAAGTTCGATCTGACCCTCTACATCTGGGAAGAGGCGGGCAGCCTGGTCGGATCGCTGGAGTACAATATCGATCTCTTTGAGGCCGCCACCATCGAGCGGATGGCCGGGCATTTCCAGACCTTGCTCCAAGACATCGCAGCCAACCCCGACCAGCCCCTTTCTCGGCTGCCGCTGCTGACAGAAGCGGAGCGCAGCCAACTGCTGGTAGCATGGAATGCCACCCAGGCAGCCTATCCTGAGAACGAGTGTGTTCACCAGCTTTTTGAGGCGCAGGCGCAGCGAACACCAGAAGGGGTAGCCCTGGTGTATGAGAAGGAACAACTGACCTATCAAGCACTGAACCAGCGCGCAAATCAGCTTGCTCATTACCTCCAGAAGCTGGGAGTCGGCCCGGATGTGCGCGTGGGCCTGTATATGGAACGCTCTTTGGAGATGGTCGTGGGCCTGCTGGGCATCCTCAAGGCGGGCGGAACCTACATTCCACTGGACCCGGCCTTTCCCCAGGAACGGCTGGCCTTCATGCTGGAGGATGCCCAGGTCATGGCGCTGGTCACACAGCAGCGCCTGACGACACAACTGCCCGCTGGCGCAGCCAAAATTGTTCGCCTGGATGCCGACGCGGCGCTGCTCAAACAGCAGAGCAGCCTCAATCCGGTCTCCCAGGCCAACCCCGAGAACCTGGCCTATGTGATTTATACCTCTGGCTCGACGGGGAAGCCAAAGGGCGTTCAGATTCCCCATCGCGCCGTCGTCAACTTCCTGCTCTCGATGCGCCAGCAGCCAGGGCTGACGGCGAATGATCGGCTGCTGGCTATCACCACGCTCTCATTCGATATTGCCGGTCTTGAACTCTTCCTGCCGCTGATCGTCGGCGCGCGGGTCATCATCGCCAGCCGGGAAACGACTGTCAACGGCGCGGCGCTGGCCGAACTCATGGCCCGTTCCGGCGCTACGGTGATGCAGGCGACACCCGTTACCTGGCGGCTGCTGCTGGCCGCCGGGTGGCAGGGCAGCCCGTACTTGAAGATTCTCTGCGGCGGCGAAGCTTTCCCCCCGGAACTGGCCGCGCAGCTTCTGCCGAGAGCGGGTTCCGTCTGGAACATGTACGGCCCGACGGAAACGACCATCTGGTCTACGCTTTCTCTGGTTCAGTCGGCAGACGATCTCTCGATTGGGCGTCCGATTGCCAACACAGAAATCTACGTGCTTGACGCCCACCTGAATCCAACGCCCATCGGCGTGCCAGGCGAACTCTATATTGGGGGCGACGGCCTGGCTCGCGGCTATCTCAATCGCCCGGAGTTAACCGCCGAGCGATTCATTCCCCATCCCTTTAGCGCCAGGCCAGACGCGCGCCTCTACAGGACCGGCGATCTGGCCCGCTATCGCGCCGATGGGCAGATCGATCACTTGGGGCGCGTTGATTTTCAGGTGAAGATTCGCGGCTTCCGCATCGAACTGGGCGAAATCGAGACGACACTGGTCCAGCACCCGGCGGTGCGGCAGGCGGTGGTGCTGGCCCGCGAGGATACACCGGGCGACAAACGCCTGGTCGCCTACGTCGTCGCGCACCAGCAGCAAGAAATCAAGGCCAATGAACTGCGCAGCTTTTTGCGTGAATACCTGCCGGATTACATGATACCTGCGGCCTTCACCACGCTGGATGCCTTCCCTGAGACGCCCAACGGCAAAATAGACCGACGCGCCTTGCCCGCGCCTGAACTGGACAGCGCGGCGGAAGAACACTATGTTCCGCCCATGTCTATGGTCCACTATCAACTGATCCATCTCTGGGAGGAACTGTTGGAGGCGCGGCCCATCGGGATCAGGGATAACTTCTTCTTCTTAGGCGGGCATTCACTCCTTGCAGCCCGCCTGGTCAATGGCATCGAGCAGGTCTTTGGCAAAAAGATTCCGCTGGCGACCTTCTTTGCGGGGCCAACGATTGAACAGCTTGCCGAGATTCTGTCACAAGACATTACCATCGCCGAAGCGCCGGTGGTGGCGGTTCAATCCGGCGGTTCCAGACGCCCGATCTTCTATATGCACGAGGATCGCATCGGCGGCGCTTACTACTGCTTCCCCCTGGCTGATCACCTGGGGCCAGAACAGCCTTTCTACACCGTCGAGCCGTATAAGTTTGATACCCGGCAGGCTCCGCCCACATTCGAGGCGATGGCGGCCACGCATGTAAGGTCAATCCAGGCCATTCAGCCGGAAGGTCCGTATCTGCTGGGCGGCTTTTGCATCGGCGGTCTGCTGGCCTATGAAATAGCCCGGCAGCTTCAAGGGCAAGGGCAGCAGGTTGATTTGCTGGTTTTGATTGACCCCACACCGCCTGCTCCGGCCTCCGACAAATTGACGCGCCGCGCGATCAGCCTGCCTGGCAAGGCGCTGCGGATCGGAGAATATCGCCAGTTCTATTCGTTCCTGTGGGTACGGCACCTCTATAAGTACCTGCGGTTTGCGCCGTACCGGCGGGAGATGAACAAGGCCGGGCGCAGGCGTGGCAAGGGGAGCGCGGCGTTTCCCAGCCTCCGCGCGATTTTCCCAACCCTGGCGACGCTTTGCCGGGATCGCTGGTCAATGACTGCCTGGATGTTAGCCGCTTATACGCCTGGCGCTTATCCTGGCAAGATCACGTTCTTCTGGGCAAAAGAGGAAGTCGCTGACTCCAGCGAATGGCGCGGGCTTGCCGATGCCGCGCAAGAAACGGAACTGCACGTCATTCCTGGCGATCATCTGAGCTGCCTCACCAAACACCTTTCCAGCCTGGCCGAAGAGTTCAGCGCCTGCCTGGCAAAAGTTCAGGAGGCCGAGCTAGAGCGGGTATGACGCTGAGCGCGCAGGAGTCCCTCTGGAGCGCGGCGCCAGAGCGACCCATCTTAGCATCCGACGAGGCGCATATCTGGCGCGCCAGGCTGAACCTGTCGGCGTCACATATGCAGGCGCTGGAGCAGACGCTCGCTGCCGATGAACGGCAGCGAGCGTCGCAGTTTCGCTTCTCACGGGACCGCGCCCGCTTTATCGCGGCGCGGGGCATGCTCAGAAGCATCCTGGGCCGCTATCTGAGCAGGGAGCCGCAGACACTGCGCTTCTCCTACAACGAATATGGCAAGCCAGCCCTCGCCGATGAAGTAGGGAGTGAGCCGCTGCTTTTCAATCTGGCGCACTCCCACGACCTGGCCCTCTACGCGATCACACGCTGCGGAGCTATCGGCATTGATCTCGAACAGATCAGCCCCGCTGGCGCAGACTATGAGCAAATCGCCACGCGGTTCTTCTCCCCCCATGAGGTGTACGCGCTCCAGGCGGTTGCTGCGCAGGACAAGCAAGAAGCCTTCCTGAATTGCTGGACCCGCAAAGAAGCCTATGTCAAAGCGAGGGGTCTGGGTCTTTCGCTCGACCTGAACCTGTTCGATGTTTCGCTCGCTCCTGGGGAGCCAGCGGCACTTCTGGCGACCAGAGAAGAGGGCCAGGATAGCTCAGATTGGTCGCTCCACGCGCTCTCTCCTGGTCCCGGCTACGTTGCGGCGCTGGCTGTGCAGGGGCAGCCTGCTTCTCTCACATGTTGGCAGCAGGCTGGCGGTTAAACCGCCTACGGGCGTCTGTACCGGTACCGCCGCCATCCCGGCGGCGGACAGGCGGCTGCCTACTTGTAGCGCCGCCTTCCAGGCGGCTAGCCGCTGCGGCTGGGCGAGCGGTTGCCCTGGAGCGCGAACGTTCCGGTAGCCCGACGATGAGCCACCTTCCAGGCGGCGCCGCAAGTGAGCGGCGCTGCAAGTACATACGCTGCGCCTATCGGGGCAGGGCTGGCGCCGCCAGGCGTCTGATGGCAGCAAAAAGCCGGAGCATCAATCCGATGTTCCGGCCAGAAGATGGCTGATTGGTAGTAGAGAGAGCGGGTTATTTCGGCTGGACGCCGACGGGCAGGCTGGCAATGGTATATGATTCAGTCAAACGGCTGAGGAGGCGCACCGCGCGCGCGTGAAGCGGGTGGCGGCTGAATCGCTGAAGCGCACGCTCGTTCTCCACGTAGACAACGAGCAGCGCGTGCCGATAGGACGGAGCGTTATTGACGCCAGAGCGCGTCTCGATGACGCCAGGAATGCCTGCCAGGAGTTCTTTCACATCGGTCAGCGTGCGATCAATCACCTCCCGATTGGTATCACTACGTAGGCGCAAGATGAGTTCATGGCGGATCATCTAATGTTCCCTCCCCCTCGTGTAAAAAACACTTCACCTTACATACTGTAACATGGTTGAGGGCTTTTGCGCAAGCTCGCCCATAAGGGCGGTTCCACCAATTATCGGGGGCCACTTGTAGCGCCGCCTTCCAGGCGGCCAACGCTGCGCCCTGGCGAGCGTTCGCCCTCCAGGCCAGCGGACCAGCAGGCCAACGCTGGCCGCCAGGAGGGACGCGCGAGCGACCACCGGGAGCGAGAGGACGGGGCAACAGCAGCGGCCCGCGACCGAGCGCAGCGAGGGAGAATGCGGGAACCTGGTTCCCGCAAGGGCCGCTCCCCGCAGGGGGAGGCAAGCGGCCCTTCCCGAAGGGAGGCGGCGCTACCAGTAACACGCCTCGCTTGCCAACACCTCAGATTTGGGAGAACCATAAGGGCAGACAAAAAGAGGTGTCAAAGCAGCCGACAAGACAAGGGCAGGCGTCCTCCACCTGTTTTGGAGGACGCCTGCCCTTGTCTTTGCTGCCAGTCTTTAGCGCAGGCCATCAAGCTGGCGCTCGGCCTCATCCATCGAGATAGCGCCGCTGCGCAGTTGTTCAAGAATCGTGCGCCGCCGCGCGTCCTGCTCGTCCTTGTTGGGCGGAGCCGCCTGCTCATCTTGCTCAATTGGCACGCGCTGCGCCTGGCTTCCGGGGCGGGGCGGTGGGGGCGGCGCGTGCGGTGGGCGCGGGGGAGGAGGAGCGCCTGGGCCACCTCGGAACTGCTCAAGCAGATGTTCCATCTCGCCCATCGCGCGCTCGATAGCACTGCGCACATCGCGGCCAACGGATTCCCAATCGGTTTCGCGGGCGCGCTTGGCGGCGCGCTCGGCATATTCAGTGGCGCGCTCGGCGGCCTTGCGCGCGGCCTGAGCGGTGCGATCACTCATCTCGCGGATGCGGCGCTCATAGTCTTCGCGCTGGGTTTCGTCCCACTCAAAAGGAAACTTGCCCTTGCGGCCACGCTCGCGGCGGATGCGCGGATCGCCTGGGCCATCAGGGTCGTCACGATAGCCCGTCGCAAAGGTAAAGCGGCCTGGTCCTCTGTCCCAACGGAGCCCAAAGCCGCGCCCAAAGCGCATTTCGCCGCCTGTAGCAGCCTCTTCCCTGTCCCCAAATGTGTCGTTATACTCGTCGGTCATGAAGTCCTCCTGGGTAGAATCGGCGGCGGTGATCGTGATGTCGCCGCCATCACTCTGCAAAGTCACAACAGCCTCGGCTCGTCCGATAGCCCCCACCAGATGCCGCCGCCGCCCGCGCTCCACCGTAAGCGGCAGGCGTGTATGGATCGTCCCCCCAAGCGTCTGCGCCACAAAGCGAGCGTGCAAGGAGCCACGCACGCGCAGCGAAATGTCGCCCGAAGCGTGAACCGTATAGGCGGCGTCTTTGAGCAGCGGAGTATCCAGACGGACATCCCCGCTGACATGGCCGGTAGCAATGCCGCCGCGCATGTCCGTTGCTTGCAGATCGCCGCCCACGTTATCCAACGTCGCCACCCCGCCGCACTGCCGCAGCTTCGCGTCGCCGTGCATGTTCTGGATATGGCAGAAACCTTCTACCTCTTCTACGTCCAAATCCCCGCCCAGGTTGCTGACCACCACACTGCCCGCCTGGGTGACGCGGCAATCGCCACGCATGTTAGAAACAGCGACATGGCCGACATGGGCAAAGTGCGCGTCCCCATTGACAGTATGCCTCAAGTTCACCTCGCCAACGACATCGTTCACCTGAAGATCGCCGTTGACCGCGCCCGTAATCTCCAGGCTCCCCAGGTTGCGCGCCACCAGATCGCCGGAAATAGCGTTCAGGCGCGCGTCCCCCTGGCAGCCTTCGAGCTGCGTATCGCCGCTGATGGCGCCCAGTTGCACGCTGCCCACGTCCTGTACCTGCACATCGCCAGCCCCCGCGTCCAGGCGCACGTTCCCCCCAATGCCACGGATCACCACGTCGCCCTTGGCACTGAGGATATAGAGGCTGACACTGCGCGGCGCGCTGATGGTCACATCGTCATGCAGACGCTCCAGCCGCAGGACGCCTTCAGTGCCTGCGTAGGGGCTGTCCTCCTCATCATGCCCTACAATACGGATAGTTGGCTCATCCCAGCCCAGCACTTCTAGCTCGCCTTCGGCCCGCCCGATTTCGATACGGTTGAATCCGCCAGAGACGGTTTGTTCGCTGCTCATAATCCCCTCCCTCTGTCGTGTTATTCGTTTTCCGCCGCCAGACGGCGGTGGGCCTCTTCGGTGGTGATTTTGCCCTGGGCCAGTTCCTGCAAGATTTCGCGGCGCTCGCGGCGGCGCTCAGGGTCAGGCATCTCTTCTTCCACCTGGAAACCCAGGCTCTCAATCACATTGTTTAGCCGCGCTTTGACGGTAGGATACGAAATATCAAGAATCGCCTCAACATTTTTGATAATCCCGCGACAACGCAGGAATACTTCAACAAACTCAAGCTGGTCGCGGCTCAGGCGTTCGAGTCGGCCAAAGTAGCTGTCGCCTTCGCCAGCGCCTCGGCCTGAACCATTCACGGTAAACTGCCCCTCCAGGGCGCTGTGGCACGTCCCACACTCCAGGCGGGTAATCGCCATTTGTCCCCCACAAACCGGGCAACGTCCGCTTACGTCGTACATATCCGCTCCTGTCCTTTCTCTGCCTTCGCGCGCTGCGGTGCAGGTCTAACTATTAAGTTTATAGCACTTTGCTTTAATAAAGTCAATAGTAATATTAAGTTTATTTGCCCTCTTTATGGACCAGGCGACTAATCAGCCCTGGTGGCATGGGTTATGCACCCTCTTAGTATGTGTAACGGTGTTGACCCTGCATACGCTCTGGTTTAAGGAGGTGAATTTCATGCAACAAGCACCAGGGTATCAGGAGCAAGAACCCTTACGGAGAGAGTATATACCCCAGCAGCCAAACGTGCCTAACGTGCCTGCCCAGGGGCAGCAACCGCCAGGGGTTTCAGCGGCCTCCAAAAGCCAGGCAGGGCCGCTGGCCTGGAGCGATTGGGTTCGCTGGGGGCCGATCTGGAGTGGATTCTTCACTATTGTTGCGACACTGGCTGTTATCGGTGCACTCGGCACCGCTATTGGGTCAACCGTCTGGGGTTCCGTACCCACTGCTTTTGTTTATGGTTGGGGTATCCTTACTGGCATCGTGGCCTACTTCCTGGGCGGCTGGGTCACGGCGCGCGCCGCTGGCGTGCGCGGCGTGGGCGCGGCCATTCTGAACAGCGCCCTGGCCTGGGCGCTTTCTCTCGTAGCCATTCTGGTTCTGGTGGTTATTGGCGCAGGCGGCATTCTTGGCTTTATGGGCGCCAATATTGCCGTGATATTGAGGACTCCGGGGGGGATCGGCGCGCCTACCATGACTATGGGTGGAAACATGGCGTCCACCGCCTGGGCGATGTTTACTGCGCTGATGATCGGGCTGATTCTGGCAGTATTAGGTGGCATTGCCGGTTCACGACCTTTGCAGGGGTGGCGCGGCAAGAGCCACGCCCTCTAGCGCACTCGCTGCGCCTCAGAGGTTAGCAGGGCCAGTTGGCAAACGGAGCGGTCCGTTTGCCAACTGGCCCCGTTTGTGCTTCGCTCTCCAGCATGTTTCAGTATTCTTCATTGGTACTCATAGCTGTTCACGCTCGCCCACTGATACTCTTGAGGCAGTTATTCGTATCAGTACTTGAGCATAAATGGAGCTTTCGATAGCCAGAAAACGTTCGACGGAAGGAAAACCAGGGAAGATCAGCGCCGATTTCCTGCGTCTCGCGCAGGTTTGCGCGCTGTACCGATGATGAGGTTAGAACTATGCAACATCGCGGCAGTGAAACGGGGGGAGTCGTCCGACACCCAGGCAGCGGCATGAGCGGCCCGCTCGGCGAAAGGCGTACTTCCGGGCCGCTTTCTCCCTCCCACGCGCTTCCGGCATCAGGTGATGGGCGGCCCTCCGGGGCGCTGTCGGCTGGCATGCGCACCTCTGGCCCGCTGCCAATGGACCCCACGTCAGGAGACCGATACCGACGCGGTACGCAAGGGCCGCCGCTTCGCCCGACCACCGTTGGGGAGACCGACCTGGACCCTGGTCTCCTTCAGGAACTGGCGCTGAAGGTGATCGTCAACGCGGGCGGGACGCTGAGCGCCACCGCCGTATCTGCCCAACTGCGCCTGCCGCTCAACGGGGTGCTGGATGATCTGCTGACCGTCTTACGCCGGGATGGGTTGATTGAGGTGGCTGCCGGGGCGACAGACAGCGCCCGCTCCATTGGGATGGGTGTCGGCGGCAGCGCCTTGAGCTTCAGACCCACTGAACAGGGGCGTATCCGCGCGCGCGAAGCGTTCGAGCGCAACGGATATGTGGGACCAGCGCCCGTCTCGTTTGTCAATTATTGTTCTGTGCTTAATGGGCAGGTGCAGGCGCGGCCCGCCGTGATGCGCGCCATTGTGCGCCAGCGCCTCAGCCATCTGGTGCTGGCTGATGATATTATCGATCAGATCGGGGTAGCGATCAGTCGCGGCGGGGCGCTTTTCCTGTGGGGACATCCAGGCAACGGCAAGACGGCGATTGCCGAAGCCATTACCACTATGTTCGCTGGCGGGGTTTTTGTACCCTATGCCATCGAGGTACGCGGCCATGTGCTGCCGGTCTTCGACCCTTCAGTCCATGTGCCGATGTCCCTGGACGGAGCCGATGGGAGCGGGCGCATTGATGAGCGATGGGTCTTCTGCCAGCCGCCGCTCGTTCACGCAGGCGGCGAACTCGTGATCAGCAGCCTCGACCTCCAATTTAATGACCGGCTGCGTCTCTATGAATGCCCGTTGCAGTTGAAGGCGGCTGCCGGGGTCTTCTTGATTGATGATTTTGGCCGCCAGCAGACCCGCCCCCAGGAACTCTTAAATCGCTGGATTGTGCCACTGGAGCGCGGCATTGATTTCATGACCTTGATGAATGGACAGAAAGTGGCCTTTCCCTTTGCCGCTATGGTGGTGTTTTCGACCAACCTGCGGCCAGCCGATCTGGTGGATGAGGCGTTTCTGCGGCGCGTCCCCAATAAAGTCTGGATCAGCGACCCAACGCCAGAGCAGTACCGCGAGATTCTGATGCGCATCTGTCGGTCTATGGGCGTGGCCTTCTCAGATACGGGGTTTCTTCATTTGTTGAGCCAGCACTACCAACAAACACGACGCTCGCTGCGCGCCTGTCACCCGCGTGACTTGCTCAGGCATGTGGTGGCGCTGGCGCGCTATTACGGCGTGGCGGCGGAACTTTCGCCCCAACTGCTGGACGCCGCCGCGCATATGTATTTTTTGGGGAGCGAGCCTGGCAGAGACAGCGCCGCCGCCCTCGGAATGGGGGCATCACACGGGGCAGCGTCAATGCGCTGACGCTGATCCAAACCATTCGATAGATCTATGCCGGGGCTGGGCGCTTCCGCCTGCTGCTCCCCTCGTCTGCAAGGATGATATGGGCCAGGATAATTGCGTGAAGTTGGATTGAGCGGCTATAATTGACACGAATTGGAGTGTGTTGCTAGGAAAGGGCGCCATACCATGAGGATTCTGATCGCTGACGATGACCGCGAATTGGTTGACATGTTGATGTATTGGCTGCGGGCGCATGGGCATCAAGTGACGGTGGCCTTTGACGGTGAGCAGACTATGAAGCGGTGGCGCGAGCAGCCCCCCGATCTGGTTCTCCTTGATATTCAGATGCCCAAATTCGATGGATTTGAGGTGGTTCGTCGCATGCGCGGCGAATCCAATGCCCTGGTCATCGTCCTGACCTGCCTGGACCGCGAGGATGATGAGGTGCGCGCGCTGGAGTTGGGGGCCGATGATTTTCTGCGCAAGCCTTTTCGTCCGCGCCAGTTGCTGGCCCGCATTCAGGCGGCGGCCCGCCGCGCCGTGAGCGTGAGCAGCCCGATGAACGGCTCCTCTATCACCATCGGCCCCATCAGCCTGGATGTCAGCCGCCATGAGGTCAGCCGCAACGGTGCACGCATGCGCCTGACGCCGACAGAGAGTCGGCTGCTGCACCTGCTGCTCACCCATGCCGGGCAGGTGCTAACCACCGATACCATTATCGAGCGCGTCTGGGGCTATAATGAGGTTGGCGACGGCGGGCTGGTGAAGACCCATATCCGCCATTTGCGCCAGAAGGTGGAACCCGAACCGGGCAGCCCACGCTATGTGCTGACGGTCCCCGGCGTTGGCTATACGTTTAGCCCGCCTATATCGGGGCCAGGACAGGATTAAACAGCCTCTCCTGATGGCTTGACAGAGAGCAGCCGATCATGCGCGTCCTAATTTCCGGCGGCGGCATCGCCGGACTCACGCTGGCCTATTGGCTCCATCAATACGCCATTCCCGCAGTGGTCATTGAACAAGCGACAGGTCTCCGTCGGGACGGATATGCGATTGACTTTTTCGGCACAGGCTACGATGTCGCCCGGCGCATGGGCCTCATTGACCGGCTGGCGTCTCAGCAGATTCCGCTGGACACGATTGCCTACGTCAATCGAGCAGGAAAGCCGATTGCGACACTGGAAAGGGCGCTCTTGCAGCGTGTCACGCAGGGAAAGTACCTGGGACTCATGCACTGGACGCTCGAAGAGGCGCTCTATGACGCGCTGGGCGGGCAGGTCGAAGTTCGTTTTGACCGCTCACTCGCTTCCATCCATACCGGCGCTGATGCGGTGGATGTGGCCTTCACCGACGGGACGAGTGAGTCGTTCGATCTCCTCATCGGCGCGGACGGTGTGCATTCCCTGACCCGGGAACTGGTGTTTGGGCCGGAAGACCGCTTTAGCCATTTCCTTGGCTACATGGTGGCGAGCTATCCGCTTGCCGACCGCTATGGCATCGGTCGTAGCTGGCAGATGTACAGCGTGCCTGGTCGCACAGTGGGCGCGTATGTCAGCCGACAGGAAGGCGAGATCATCACCTTTTTCCTGTATCATCAGGCGGAGCCGGATCGGCTGCCGCAAGAGCAGCGTCTGACACGGCTGCGCCAGGTGTTCGCGGAGATGGGCTGGATTACACCGCAGTTGCTTGCTGACGTTTCTCCCTCTGAGCATATCTTCCTCGACGCCGTGAGCCAGATTCGCATGCCTTCCTGGTCTCAGGGCCGGGTGGCCCTCGTCGGCGATGCCTGCGGCTGTCCCACGCTGGTTTCGGGGCAAGGGGCTTCACTCGCTATGGGAGGAGCCTATCTCCTGGCCGAAGCCTTGCGCGAAGCCGCCGCGTATCAGGAAGCCTTTCGCCGCTATGAGCAGCGGATGCGCCCACACGTCCAGACCCAGCAGAAGCACGCGCGCGGGCTTGCCAAATCTTTCGCGCCCACCAGCCGCGTTGGTATTCTGGCTCAGCGCCTGCTGTTGAAAGCCGTGCTGCGGGACGCCTTTACCGGCCTGCTGCGCCGACAGTTCGGCGCGGAAAGTCTGCTCCAGGCGCGCGCGATACGCCGCTGATGATCCCGTCTCCAATACCGCCAGAAAGCTCATCTCCACCAGGGGATTGAGAGTATCACCTGGCGCTTCCCGTTCTCAACCATATCGCAACATACCCTCACCCGGATTACCCCCCCTGTTCACTACACTCTTCTGTAATAGAGCTTGCGGCCAAACCGGTACTGGAGCAGCCAATAGAGAGGATTTCGCCTGGCTTGCCCAACTCTTTGCGGCGGGTGATAACAGCGCCGTGTTCACTTGCGCCACGACGCACTGCGACCCCGCCAGCCTCTATCAAGGTTCTGTGCTGTAGACAAGGAGAGCATCTGCATGGGTACAGAGGTGAGAGATTCTGTTCAGCCCCACTCGTTAGAACCAGGCCCCTATCAGGCGCTGACAGACACTTTGCGATTGTTGCTGGCGACGTGGCCGACGCTGACGTTGCTGGTGTTGGTTGGGGAGGTCTCCGCCGAGGCTGGCGCTGATGCGTGCGGCAAGGCGAAGGCTTGCATGGATGATGTTGAGCAGCTATTGATCGCCTGCTTCCGCCGATCAGATGTCGTCATACGCTGCGGCGAGAGAAGCTGCGCGGCAATCCTCCTGGGCGCTGAAGGCGATGGGGCGCTGCATGCGGTGAGGCGCTTCCGGCGCATGCTCAGTAAATGCAAGCCGCTGACCAGTTCCCTTCAGATAGGGATCGCCTCTGCGCCGGAACAGGCTGCCGAGAGTCAGACCCTGGTGGCTTTGGCATTGAAGCCGCGCCTGCGAATGGTACCCGCGACTGGCGCCGGGAAAGGCACGCTGCCCAGGCTGGATCAGCTTGTCGAGCGCGAGCCAGCCATGACGCTGGCCCAGGGCCAGCCCAGCGCCGCCCAGGAGAAGGCCAGCAAAGCGGCCACCCACCTGCGCCCCCCACTGACCGTACCCTTCGCAGCGGAGTTTTCATCTGAAGCGCGGCTGGCGCTGAGAGGCAGGGAGCCGATGCAGCGGGCCGAGCCGCTCGCGCGGGCGCGGGCGCGGACGCTGGGGGTTCCCTATATAGCGCCGCCACAGCGTATTCCAGGCAGCGTCCGCAATTTGCTCCCGGTGGAAGTGATGCGCCAACTCCAATGCCTGCCCATTGGCCGCGACCGTAACGCGCTGACGGTGGCGCTGGCTGATCCCACCGACAGCGGCGTCCTGCATCAACTGCGCGAGATCACCGGCCTCAACATTTTCCCAGTCATGACCGATCCCGATGCCCTGGAGGCGCTTGCCCAACCCACTCGCTCTCGCCGCGCTAACCAGCTAACCCCTGTGTCTGCGAGATCCTCCGGCAAGTGACGCTCTGTGCGGGCGGTATCTGAGCCTTGTATCCTCCCAACGAAATTAAAGGGAGATGATGGCGACATGAAGAAAAGATGAAAGAAATGTCATCCCAATGTTAGCGAACTACCACCTTACCTATCAGCTTCTCTACCATCTTGCAACGCGGGGATAACCCGATAGACCAGCGGAGCGGGTATTCTATGAAAGATAGGTAGATCAAGTCGGCGTATGGTAGGGAGACATTCATAGATGATACATGAAGAAGTAGTAGATCGTCAGTACCGCCCTCCATTTGGAGGAGGTGAGCGCAGACCTTCGGGGCCAACCGTCGCCATCCCCCCGGCAGCGAACACAACAACAGCCCAGAATCCGCTAGCGGCTGCTGAGTTCCACTCCAGCCGGTTTGCGGTTGTCTCCACACCAGATGAACCCGTCCAGTTGCAGCCCTGGCAGGCTGTGGCGCGAGCCACAGGCCGACCAGGCTATTTTCTCGCAAAACGCTGCCTGGATTGCTCGGTTGCTTTGATCGCCCTCATCGCATGCGCGCCAGTACTCCTGGTGGCAGCCCTGCTGATCCGCCTGACTTCGCGCGGGCCAGCACTCTTTTGCCAGAAGCGCGTCGGCTTTGGCGGACGCCATTTTGTGATGTATAAGTTCCGCTCTATGTATGTCAACTGCGATGAACGCTTACATCAACTGGCCTACGAACAATTTTTACGAGGCGAGCGATCATCTGGCAAAGTTGATGGCGCGCAGGTAGCTAACGAGCAGCCCCAGGCGAATACGCCCAGGCGCGGCGGCGCCCCGCGCGACCCTCGCGTGACGCCATTAGGCCATGTGCTGCGGCACACCAGCCTCGACGAACTGCCGCAGTTGTTCAATGTGCTGCGTGGTGATATGAGCCTGGTGGGGCCACGCCCACCCATTCCCTATGAGGTCGGCCTCTATGATTCCTGGCATCTGAGGCGGCTGGATACCCTGCCGGGGATGACCGGACCCTGGCAGGTACACGGGCGCAGCAGGGTCAGCTTCGAAGAAATGGTGCAAATGGACCTGGAATATATACAAAAGCAATCCTTCTGGTATGATCTGAAACTGCTGGCGCTTACCGTTCCCGCCGTCCTCAGCCGCAAGGGCGCGGAATAACGCGCGTTATTCCGCGCCCCGCGCCGACAACCCTCCTCTTTTCTGTGGGCTGGACAGCATCGGCTATGCTTATTTTAGGAACAGAAATTGCATCAGCCCACATGAGTCTACAGAAAGAGGAGGGTTGTTTATATGCTGAAGCGCATAAGTGCGGCTTCCAGCCTGGTGCTTTTGCTGCTCGCAAGCTGCTCATCATCATCAATCGGGCAGGCACCATCTCCACCATCAGCGGCGACACCCACAGGCAGCCCCCATACGCCCACTGCAACCGCAACCGCTCAGCCTGCCGCTTCAGGGCTTCCCAACTTCAAGCATATCTTCGTTCTCGTGATGGAAAACGAAGAATCCAGCGACGTAATAGGCAATAGTGAAGCGCCTTACATCAACAGCCTGGCCCATCGCTACAGCAGAGCCGCCAATTACTTTGGCATCACTCATCCCAGCCTGCCCAATTATCTCGAACTGCTGGGCGGCAGCACCTTTGGGATAGACAGCGATTGCGAGACCTGTTTTGTGCATGCGCCCAATCTGGTGGACCAGTTAGAGACCGCCAGAAAAAGCTGGAAAGCCTACATGGAGGATATGCCGTCGCCCTGCTTCGTCGGTGACGACGGAGACTATGCCCAGCGGCATAACCCCTTTATCTACTTTGATAACATCCGCACCAACCCGAAACGCTGCGCCAACGTCGTCCCGCTCTCTAGTTTTGCCAGCAACCTCAGAGCGCACGCCCTGCCCAATTTTGTCTGGATCACGCCCAATCTTTGCCATGATATGCACGATTGCGGCGTGGCAACCGGCGACGCCTGGCTGAAAAGCTTCCTGCCCCAGATTCTCCGCTCCCCGGACTGGCAATCGAGCGTATTGTTTCTGATCTGGGACGAAGGCAGCAGCGATGCGGGCTGCTGTCAGATCGCGGATGGCGGCCATATCCCCATGCTGGTGATTTCGCCGCTCAGCAAGCCGGGGTTTGTGTCTCATGTGGCCTATAACCATGCGTCGCTGCTGCTGACCATTGAAGAAGCCTGGGGTCTTGGCAAACTGGGCGATGCCGCCTGCTCCTGCACGCATCCCATGCGCGATTTTTTCGCTGGCGCTTAGAATGCCTCACACAACCGACGGTTGGCCCCACCCCTGCCGCCTGGAAGGACGGCGCTACAACCCCGCCCCTGCTCGTGCGGAGGTTGTGTGAGGTGCGCTTAAGCCTCAGCCCGAAGCACTCCTGACGCCGCTCCCGGCCAACGTTTTCAGCGCGCGTTGAACCTCCAGCGGGACCACCACCCGATAATCAACGTCGTGCATGCTGCGAATGACCGGCGCCAGCACGTTCTTCACCTGTGGGTTGCGCTGAGCGCGCAAAACATAAGCCGCCGTCTCCATCAGTTGGGGCGTATCCGGCGCGCGCAACAACAGGCCCAGCACCTCCTCAACCACCGGAGCGCCCATCGAAGCCAATACTCGTGCCGCCATCCAGGCAACCGCATGATCGCTATCGGTCAGCCGCTCCACCAGAGGAGCCAGGCCACGCGCGTCATGGAGGTCGCCCAACGTGCGCACCGCCTGCCAGCGCACCCAGGCGTCAGGCGCGTGGGCTGCCGCTATCAATGGCGGCACCGATGCCAGGCCAGGCTGAAGCAGCGCCTGATGCGCCTGACTCGCCAGCGCCTCATCATGAGAGTGGAAGGCGCTCACCAGCGCAGCAGCCGTCTGAGGGACATGCAGCCGCCCCAACGCTTTCGCTGCCTGCACCCGCACCGCCGATAGAGGGTCACGCAGCGCCTCGACGAGATCGGGCGCTGCCGCCGGATCGCCCAGCACTCCCAGCAGGTGCGCGGCGGTTGCGCGCACCGCCCCCTGGGGATGGCGCAGCCCGGCGCACAATACCTCTTTGACATGCCCCTCTGGCGCGCCCGAACCAGGCAAAAAGAACGTACTCACCTGCGTGCGAAAATGCGGCTGGCGCATGGCTCGTGGCACAGTAAAAGGTTTCCCTCCCCAGGTACCTACCGCCAACCACTCCAGTAACAACTTCAGCAGGCGCTGGTCTGGAAATCGCCTGATCGCCTCAATGGCCTCGCGGTTATCCTCGCCAATCCAGTGCAGCAAACGCCAGGCGGCGCCACGTTTTCCCTGGGCAGCCAGCTCCACCAGCTCCGCCGGAGGTGTCGTCCCCACTGGAGGCGGAGGCGTTTCAGGGGCCGCGTTCTGGTTCTCTGATGCGCCTGGCTCAATCAGATCGTCGGGCAGATCATCAGAAGGCCGGGAGGATACAGATTCATGACCTGACAGCATAAGAAACCTCCCCTCTGAAAGCGCAAAAGCCGGACAGAAAGAAACGGCTCTCTCCTTCTCTACCGCACAATTCATTCTATCGTAATGCGATATTTTAAGCAAGAAAAACGAGAGGGCAGCGGCCAATACGTAGCCGCTGCCCTCTCGCACACGGAAGCACACAGTAATGTACTGAAGATGATGAAGGAGCAGGTTCCGCCAATGGGGATCACCCACTCCATTGCCCTCTCATTATAGAACACTCATTCTACAGTGTCAAGAGGGCCATCTTGAACCGAACATCTCGTCATCATGGCTGGCGCTTCCAAGATGATACTTCCGTTCGCGCGCGCCAGAATCGGAAAACTTGATGCCGAAACGTCAGAACATGAGAGCGGTATCTGGTCAGCCCGCTTCAGGCGCGCCAGCTTTTGCCCAGCACCCGTAACCAGTTCTCGTGGGTGATTTTGCGCAGGGCCGCGTCATCATAGCCACGCGCCTGCAAGGCGGCCAGCAGCCTGGGCAGCCCTGAAACATCATGCAGGTCTTGTGGGGGAACAATCCCGCCATCATAGTCCGAGCCAAAACCAACGCTGTCTATACCTAGATGCTCTACCAGATACTCCAGGTGGCGAATCAGCACGTCCAGCGGGGTATCAGGGTTCTCAGCAGCGTCCTCGCGCAAATTCGCCGTCTCGAAGATCAGCCCGACCATCCCTTCGGACGCCCTGATCGCCTCCAATTGCTTATCGGTCAGGTTGCGCGTCGAGGGGCAGAGCGCGTGCGCGGCGGCATGCGTCACCACCAGCGGCGCGTCCGACAGGCGCGCCACGTCCCAAAAGCCCTGTTCGTTCAGGTGCGCCAGATCAAGCATAATGCCCAATCGGTTGCAGGCGCGCACCAGTTCACGGCCAGCGTCGGTGAGTCCTGGGCCGGTATCGGGCGAATGGGGAAACTTGAAGGGAACGCCATGCCCAAAGATATTCGGGCGGCTCCAGACGATGCCCAACGAACGCAATCCCGCCTGGTAAAAGACCTCCAGCGCATCGAGGTCCGGGGCAATCGCCTCAGCCCCCTCGAAATGCAAGACAACCGCCAGAACGCCTTCCTGAAGGCAGGAACGAAGGGCATCAACGCCGCGCACCACCCTGACCTGCCCGGCTGACTCGGCCTCCAGCCGGAACAGGCGCGCCGCCACCGCGAGCGTGAATTGCTGGGCATAGGCCGGATCGATGGCCGGGAAGGGCTGGACCTCGTAGCCGGTTTCGCTTGTGGCGAGTTGCTCTTTCATGTGCCGATTTGTCGAAGGAGCAGCCGGAAAGATAGCGAAGAAGCCTCCACCAAACCCACCGAGCCGGGCGCGAGGCAGATCAAGGTGGCCGCTTTCGCTCTGAGTAAAGAAACTCCGTCCGCCCCCGCGCTCGGCAAAATGCAGAGCCAGCAGCGTATCGTTGTGTCCATCAAAGATGGGAAAAGACTTGAAATCCGTCATTGGCGGCTTCGTCTCCTGAGTAGAAAGATGGTGTTCTTAGAAAGATTGTTTCTAATTGTACGCTGCTCGCTGCGCATTGGCAACGTGCTGCAACCCGCGCCGTTCCCTTTGCGTATTCATAGCGCCATATGCTATACTCTCACCAGTGCCTTGTAGTTCATCGTAGTTTACCTGAGCAGGCGTCAGTGTGGGCGCCGCTCCACAAACGCAGGACTTCAACCGAACGGACACCCGCGCACCCCTCGCTGGGCAGGCCCTGGCAAAAACATGCGAACGCGCGTGTTTTTGGGGTGTTTTTTGTCGGAGTACGAAAGGACCGACTGTATGAGTACCGATGGCAGTACGCTGACCACCCGCAAACTGCCCAATACCTTGCTTGGCAGCTATCTTTCCTGGTATATCGCCTGCTTCCATACAGGCAATAGTTAGCGGCCCTGTGGCCGTGTAAGGAGCGTGAAGTTGTTCGGCCCTCACCTGATTATTGATGGGAGCAAGTGCAACACCCAAAAGCTTGGCGACCGGATTCTGATTGAACAACTCCTCAACGACTACCCTCGCGCGATTGGCATGACGAAAATCGGCGGGCCGTATATGTTCGAATACCAGGCCCCCGACCCGGAATACTCCGGCGTGTCTGGCCTTGTTGTCATCGCCGAAAGCCATATCGCCATCCACACCTTCCCCGAACTCGACTACTTTACGATGGACATTTTCTCGTGTCGCAACTTCGACCACGAGACCGCCATCACCTATATCAAAGAAGCCCTTGAGGTGCAGGAGATGGATCGCGTCCTGTTGCAGCGCGGTCTCAGCTTTCATGGGCCACATCATGGTGCGTTTGGCAGCGACGCCGAAACCGGCCAACCGCTGCTGAGGGCTGCTGGCCGCCGCGCCGCAGACCTCGCATCCCTGGCAGACAAGAAAGATGGCGTGCGCGAGCATCTGGCCCGACGTGACGAGCAGTTCAATCAGACAGGTCGTATGATCTGGCCGCAATATGGGGTCACTCCCGACTACGGAACCTACGGAGCAGCAGCGCCGGACCCGGCGCACAGCGCCGACAAAGGGAACAGCAAGGGCAAGGCGCACAGAGCCAGCGCCACGCCCGCCGCTGCGCCAGAGATGCTCCCCACCGAACCGATCCAGATCAACCCAACCGCCTCGATCAGTGGTCTGCTGGACAAAATGAGCGGGCTGGGTTCCGAAGGACAGCGGCTCGCCGCCGCGCTCAACCTCTGGGAACGCATGCTGCGCGACGCAGACTCTACGATCTTGCTGGGACTTTCCGGCCCGCTGATTCCCGCCGGGCTGCGCGAACTGCTCGTCTATCTGATCGAGCATCGCGCCATCAACGGGCTGATCGTCAGCGCCGAAAATCTCTTCCATGATCTGCACGAGGCGCGCGGCTCCAGGCATTATCAGAGCGCCGCGCACGTCACCGATGTGGCGCTCTTTGCCAGCGGCTATGAACGCACCGCCGATCTGGCTGCCTCCCGCGAGGAACTGCGCCAGACCGAAACGCTGCTGATTGATTTCAGCGCCACGCTGGCGGAGGCGACCACCCTGACGACGAGCGCATTTTTTCGGCGGCTGGGCGCGGCGCTGCGACACATGGCCCCACGCAAGGGCATCATTCAGGCCGCCGCCGAGATGGGCATCCCGATCTACGCGCCCGACATCGCCAGCAGCCCCATTGGGGTGGCGCTGGCCGCCGCGCGCACTCAGGGCAAGGGACACATCCAGTTCGACACCACCGGCGACGCGCTGGAACTGGCTGGCACGCTCGCCAGCGCCCGGCATTCAGGCGTGATCCTGGTGGGCAGCCGCGCAGCCGCGCCTGCGGAGATGCTGCGCCAGGCGGCGCGGCTCAGCCCGACGCCCCTGGCCTATCGCTACAGCGTCACGCTGGGCGGAACGGAGCCATTCCCCGCGCTGGAAGCGATGCTCTCCAGCGCCGACTCGACCCTGACGCTGCCGCTGGTAGTCCATGCCCTGGCCCAACGCTGCCCAGGCATCCGCCCGGAACCGCGCCACAGCGAGGCCGCCGAGATGGTGAAAGCCAAATAGACCTGTTCAACGCTGCTTGCCAAACCTTTCAGATGGGGTCTCTCGAAAGTCGAGAGACCCCATCTGAGGTGGGGGCTGCGCCAGAGCAGTGAGGGCCGACACAATCTCTTTATCCCTATAGATGACACTCTGCAAGATACTGGCCGCCTGCCGCTGCTCATCTGTCCCACCCTGCTGCAATTGAGCCAGTATGTAGCCGCGACAGAGCCGCAAATATTCGTTCTCCAGGGCAAGCGTCTCTTGACACCAGCCGCGCAGCCGCTCACGGCCCTCTTTGCCTTCAGGAAGCCCATAGCGCCATGCCCCCTTGCAAGCGATATAGATGGTCGCCGCGAGTTGCGCCCTATGATCGTTGGGAAGATGCTCTTTGCACAGTCGGATGCTCTGAGTCTTCTGGCCGGCATAACGCCCGGTCTCCAGCGCGAGGATTAGCGTAGCGATCCATGCGGTAATAGCAACCAGCACACGCGTCCCGCGTGGGGCATCTGGCCGCGCGGGTACAGCATCATAGCCATAAAACTCACCCTCAGGATCAGGGTATGCGAGCGGCGGCGCGAGGGGTGTCATTAACGGGTAAGCGAGCGCTTCCCTCTGGCGCGGAATGCCCAGGTGGAACACCCCGGATTCGATGACATCGAGGACGTAGCGCGAGAATGGCACAGCGGGCAACTCCATCCGAAGGTCGTTGCCATAGACGAGCAGACTGGCGCCCTTGATGAGCGCGGTGAGAAAGCTCGTCTGGGTGGCTTCAGGGCGCGGCGGCTGCAACAGGTCATCCTCCGAATAGGCATGCGCGTCGAGCGCCAGCGGGCTGAGGCGTTGGCACTCCTCCACCACGCTGTGGAAGGCCGACTCCTCAGTTTCCTTGATGGTACCCCGGAAGATGACGAACAGGTCAATATCGCTGGAGTTAGGGGAACGGTTGTAACCAACCGCGCTTCCATCGCTGTAGCTGCCGCCGAGCAAGTAGCTTCGTATGCGTCCTGGGAAGGATAGCTCGAAGCGGCCAATCACCTCGCGCAAAATATTGTTAACCTGTTCAATTCCCGTTGAACTGTTCAAGGCGATGTTCACCAGAAGACTACCTCTTTCTATTGCTGGCCTGCGATTAGTCAGTTACTTCCGCTTCGTGGCGCTCAGCCGCTTGCATACCTGCCTGGACGCCTGCCGGAAGCGCCGCCTGGGCTGCGCCATCCCTGGGCTGGTAGAGCCAGCGATGCTGTTTCTCCGCCTGGCGGATCAGCAGGCCACCGATCAAGACGCACGCGCCATAGCCGATACCCATAGCGAAGAGCGGAGCGCGAAAGTTCCAGCCATAGAGCAGGCTCAAGCCGTTCGCCCCAACGAACGCGCCAAGCAGACCGAAGGTCGAATACATCCCCATAACCCGCGCCCGCGCCTGGCTGGCGGCTGCTGTCGCCACGTGCGAATCAACGGCGGGCTGGATAAAAGCATACAATGTCCCATGCGCCAGATAAAGCGCCGCTACCAGGAAAAACCAGTTTGAGAGGCCATACACCATATAGAGCGGTACCTGGCTCAAGCCAAAGACCAGCATCATCGTCGAGCGCCGTCGCCGGTCTGCAATGCGTCCGGCGAGCGGCGCCAGCAGAATCCCCGGAATCGCCCAGAAAATATAGGATGCGCCGATCCATTCCACCGACGCCCCTAAATGGTCGTGCATCCACAGGGGGACCAGCGCCAGATCAAAACCCAGGTAGAGATAGTCACCAAAGGCCAGCAGATAACTGCCAACCAGCGGCATAGTAAAGAGCGCGCGCAGCCGGACAGAGGACTCGCTTTCTTCATGCTGCTGCCGCCGCGCTGGCGCCTGAATCATCACCAGGACCAGCGCCAGCGCCACCAGACGAAAGAGGGCCGCGCCGATAAACGGCAGGGTATAGCCCAGGCCACCGAGCAGGCCACCCAGCGCCGGCCCGACGAGAAAGCCAGCGTTGAAAAAGGCGCTAAAAATGCCGTAGGACTCGCCGCGTTTCTCCGTAGGCACGGCATCCGCAATCAGCGCCCGCGCTGAAGGCAGAAACGCGGCTGCGACCATGCCCTCGGCGAAGCGCAGCACGACAAACAAGAGAGGGTCAACAATTACCAGATAGACCAGCGAGAGCGCGGCTTGAAGCAGCAGGCTGCACACAATCATCGGCTTGCGCCCCCAGCGATCCGCCAACCAGCCGCTTGGATATTGAAAGATGAAATTCGAGATCAGATAGGCTGAGGCCATCGCCCCGATGATCGCCAGAGTGGCCCCCTGAGACTGCGCGTACAAGACGCGCACCGGCACCACCATGCCAATACCAATATAAGCCGCGCAGACAGCTATCGAAACTGCGAGCAGCGTCCGGTTGCGCAACATAGGGAAATTGCTCTCATTCTATTTCTAGCCTTCCCTGCTGAAACTCATCACACAGGCAATGATGCTGCGCCCCGGCGGCGGCCAAAGAACATGAGCAGCAGCGTGGGAGCTATCGTCAGGCAGAGCGCCCCCACGATAAACGACGCCGACAGGCCCACCCGCGCCTGAAGCCAGCCACCCAGCGCCGGACCCAGGCTGTAGCCCAGGCCCCAGGTCACGGAATAAAAGCCGAAGCCGGTTGCGCGGCGTTCTTCGGGAAGCTGCTCAAGAGCGAAGGCCGAATACACCGGATCGATCAGCGCCCGCATCAGCGTGCGCGTATATTCGCCCCCTGCCGCAACAGCCAGCCAGGGCGCAAAGCCGGTAATCAGCATTACCGGAGCCGTCGCCAGTTGCAAGCTGGTCGTTGTGCGCAGTTTCCCCCAGCGTTTCACCACCAGGGGCGCGCCCAGCCCGCCCAGCCCGCCCAAAAGCCCGGCAATGGTGAACAGGCCGCCCAGCGCGCCTGGCTGCAAGCCAAACTTGAGGAAAAAGAAGAGTTGCAGCAAGCCCACCACGATGCCCTCACCAAACGTAATGAACAGATCAGGGATGAGCAGCATGGCAAACAGGACCAGAATCGAGCGCCGCGAAGCTGCCGGGGGCGTCCTGGTCTGCGCGTCCTGGCGGATTTCGGCCTGCCCCTGGCGTGGTGATGCGGGCTGTTCGCCGCTTCTGGTTTTTCGCTGCTTTCTGGCTGCTGGCGCGCGCAGCCAGAACAGCGGCAGCGCGGCCAGTACGACTATCGCCGCCGCCGCCAGCACCCCGATACGCAGCGGCACAGGATCGGTAGCGGGCTGATGAATCACCATCGCCACAAGCTCAGGGACAAAGCCTCCGACCAGGCTGCCCAGCGCGCCAAGGCCCAGCAATAAAAAGCTGTTCATCGCCAGCGCCCCGACACGCTCGTCATCGCCCACGCTTTCCGCCAGCATCGGTATCGCCGTCACCCAGTAGAACGAGGCAAACAGGCCATTGAGCAGGGCAGAAACCAGCAGCGCCGACTCGGAAGTACTGAAGGCAATAGCGACCAGGGTCAGCGGGGTAATCAGGCCGGTAAAGAGCAGCACCGGCTTTCTGCCCAGCCGATCAGAAATCATGCCCGCCGGAACCGCCATCAAGAGTCCACCCAGCGCCGACATTCCGGCAAACAGACCCACAAAATCTTGCCGATAGCCCAGGCTATAGACATACAGGTTAATCGTCACCGCGCCGATGCTCAATTGAAAACCTTTGCCCAACGTAAAGATCAACAACAGCCAGACATCGCGCCCAAAGCGCCGCCAACCCAGGCGGTCAAGCAACATGGTACACTCCTCTGATCGAAGCGTTTACTCCTCAGATTGTAACATGCCTCGCCTGGCGATACCCCGGTCAAAAGGACAGAACTAGAAGGACAGTTTATCCTAAGTTCGCTTGAAGAGGCGCGTTGTACTTGCAGCGCCGCCTTCCAGGCGGCCAGCGTTTCGTCGCAGGGGGGACGCGCTACACGCGGATTTGGTATAATAGATGAGGTTTTGAGGTGAGGAAGATGAAACTGGTAAGGAGTATGTTTGCAGCGGAGGATGCTATGTCACAACCTACCCGGCGCCTGGGCGCCGTCTTTGTTCTGCTGGCCCTGCTCATGATCGCAGCCCTGTCAGGCTGCCAATCGGATACCAGAGGCGCAAGCCAGACGCCGACAGCCGCCAGCAGCCCAGGCACTGTGGGCAGCGCCACCCCTGGCGGCACGCCCACAGTCGGCGGCACGCCATCCCCCACCCCCATCCCATTTACCGCTTGCAGCGGCAAGCTGCCCGATATTGTCATCCCCGATAACGCCGTTCAGGTCGGGTCCACCGCAATCACGGGCGCAACCACCAGCTGCGCGTATCGCATCCCCCAGGACTTGAAAACGCTGGACGACTTTTTCAAGACGCAGATGGGCAAGAACCATTGGCGGCTCTTGCATGATAACCCTGAAGGCCCGCAGGGATTGGTCCAGGAGTATTTTAAGGCGCAGCGTTTCGCTACCATCACGCTCACGCAGCACGAATCGGACACCCAGACCACAGATGTCACCATTTCTGTCGAAGCGAGCAAGTGAGGCGGCGGGACGCAATCTCAACCGCCAGCCGTTTCCCTGGCCTCAACCTCTTCGAGCATGCGATGAATCTGATGCAGCGGACGGCCTGTGCCGCCGCGCCGCAGCAGCAGCATCTCGGCGGCAATCGCCAGAGCGATCTCATCGGGCGTTTCCGCGCCCAGGTCCAGGCCAATCGGCGCGTGCGCCTGCTCCAGCCGCTCGCGGGGGATGCCCTCGTGCAGTAGCTCGCGGAAGATGCGCCGCACCTTGCCGGGGCTGCCAATCATGCCCACGTAGGGCGCGGGCGATTGCAAGGCCACGCGCAGCGCCTCTTTATCCAGGGTATGCCCGCGTGTGACCACCACAATCCAGGTGGAGCTATCGGGCTGCAACTCCGCAATCATCTGCGGAATCTCGCCAAAATGAAGCTGCGCGCTTTCGGGGAACGTCTGAGGGTTCACCAGATCGCGGCGATCATCAACCACCAGCAGCCGAAAATCCAGATGCTCGGCAAAGCGCGCCAACGCCTGGGCCACATAGCCGCCGCCAACCAGAATCAACCGCTGCTCCGGGCGCACCGCCTCGACAAACACCTCCATCGTGCCGCCGCAGCTTCCAGCCGTCTCGCCGGTATCGGCCTCGATGGTATAGCGCGCCGCGCGTGGAACGCCATCTTTCAGCGTTTCCAGCGCGTCTTGCGCGCCCCGGCTGTCCAGCAGTGGGCCGCCCAGCGTACCCACCACCCGGCCATCCAGATGCACCAGCATCTTCGTTCCTGCCGGGCGTGGCGACGAGCCAGTCGTCTTAACAATCGTCACCACCGCTACCTGTTCGCCCCGATTCAGCGCCGATTGGATGCCATCGTAAATGTTGCCCACGTTAATGACCCTTCGCTTCAACTGTGGCACGCACAATCTCAACAAACTCTGGTTTCAACGAAGCTCCGCCGACCAGCGCGCCGTCAATGTCGGGCTGGGAGACAAATTCGCTGATGTTGGCCGCCGTGACGCTGCCACCATATTGCACGCGCACCGCCTGGGCCGTCCCCGCGCCATAGAGATCGGCCAGCACAGCGCGAATCAACTGCACGACCGCCACAGCATCCTGGGCGGTTGCGGCGCGGCCTGTGCCAATCGCCCAGATCGGCTCGTAGGCTACCACCACCTCAGCGACGCGCTCCGCAGGCAGCCCACCCAGGCTTCCATGCACCTGTGCGCGAATAACCTGCTCGGTCTGCCCTGCCTCGCGCTGCTCCAGCCGCTCGCCCACGCAGACAATGGGCCGCAGATGATACCTCAGCGCGGCATGGACCTTTTTATTCACCAGTTCATCGGTCTCGCCAAAATAGCCGCGCCGCTCTGAATGGCCCAGGATGACATACGCGCACAGACCTTGCAGCATCGTGGGTGAAATCTCGCCGGTATACGCCCCCTGGGCTTCATAGAACATATTTTGCGCGCCCAGCTTCACCTCGCTCCCGGCAATCGCGCCAGCCACCGAGGTCAGAGAGACAGCAGGCGGGCACAGCACCCGCTCGACTTCATGCAGTTCATGCAGGCCAGGCAGAATCCCCGCCACAAACTCCTCAGCCTCCACGGGGCCATAGTGCATCTTCCAGTTGCCCGCGATAATCGGCGTTCTCATCCAGAACAACTCCACTCCAGTCTCGACAGCGTATGAGAAACTCTTAACCAGATTGTATCGCATCCCAAGGCAGCGAGCAAGGAAGGGCATCCTGACGGTTCTAGCAAAAAGCGGGGCCACTTGTAGCGCCGCCTTCCAGGCGGCCACCGCTGCGCCAGCGCGAGCGTTTGCCCTGCGGGCCAACACACCAGCAGGCCAGCGTTGAGCCGCCTGGAGGGACGCGCGAGCGACCAACGGGAGCGAGCATGCCGAGGCATAGCCGAGGCAAGCGGCCCTTCCCGAAGGGGGGCGGCGCTACAAGTGGCAACCCCCGATAATTGGTGGAACCCATCCTGACCCTTGACGCTGGCGGTTAGACCGGCGCCTTCTTTTCTGCTTCGCGCGCTGGCTTTTTTGGCGGGCGCAGGAGCGAAGCTATAACAGCAGCCGTGAGGACGAGAGCAATCGCTCCCAGCGAGATGCCAATGGGAATGTGATAGAGGTCGGCCAGCAGCAGCTTGAAGCCGACCAGCGTCAGAATCACCGCCAGCCCGAACTTGAGGTAGTGGAAACGCTCCACCAGATCGGCCAGCAGGAAATAGAGCGCGCGCAGCCCCAGGATCGCGCAGACATTGGAGGTATAGACAATAAACGGATCAAGCGTGATGGCAAAGACCGCCGGAATAGAATCGAGCGCAAAGAGCAGATCGGCGCTCTCCACCACCAGCAGCACCAGCAGCAGCGGCGTGATGAAGAGACGCCCCTCTTTGCGCGCAAAAAAGTGCGGCCCCTCAAAATCGGCGGTCACAGGCACGAAGCGCCGGGCCAGCCGCACCAGCGGATGCTTATCAGGGTGCATCTGCTGCTCTTGCCGCCAGGCCAGCCGAATGCCCGTCAGAATCAGGAACGCGCCAAATACGTAGAGCAGCCAGTGAAAGAGGGCGATCAATGTCGTACCCGCCAGAATCAGCAGGCCGCGCATCACAATCGCGCCCAGCACCCCCCAGAAGAGGACGCGATGCTGATACCTGGCAGGCACGCTAAAGGCCGAAAAGATCAAGACAAACACAAAGATATTATCAACGCTGAGCGACTTCTCGATCAGATAGGCGGTTAGAAAATCGAGGCCGGTGTCGGTCCCTCGCCAGAAGAAGATAAAGAGATTAAAGAGCAGTGAAAGCCCCACCCACACGGCGCTCCAGATCGCGGCTTCGCGCAGAGAAACCTCGTGCGCCTGGCGATTAAACACCCCCAGGTCCAGCGCCAGCAGAGCCAGCACCGCCAGATTAAAGCCGATCCAAAGCCCAATCATCTCTGCGCTCATGTGTTCTCCTCTACGCTCAGCCTTTGGGAAGAGCGGCATCCTACAGTCCGCTCATGGCTCTGCAACGGCTGTGCCATCCCTTCTTTCATGAGATGTATGTGAAGTACCCCACTGCTAAAGCAGGGGGCTTCTCCAGGCCCGTAGACCTGTGGGCTGCTTCCCAGCCTGAAGAATGTTGATCGCCGCGTTGTGATCGCGGTCTAGTTCGCAGCCACAGGAGCAACTATGCCAGCGTTCAGAAAGCTCTTTCTTGGCAATCGCTCCGCATTGGCTACACCGCTGGCTTGTATAGCGGGGTCCACAAACTCTACTAGGCGTCCGGCACTTGCAGCCTTGGCGACACAGAGGGTTTGGAACTGGCCCCAACCAGCATCAAGAATCGACAGATTCAAGCCAGCCTTGGCGCTGGCTCCGTTAGGCAAATACGCGCCGTCCTGGTTTGGGGCGGGCTTGGGTGCGGGCGCGGCACTCATATTCGTGATTTTCAGGTCTTCCATGACGATCAGGCCATAGCGATTGACCAGGGAGCGCGCCGCTTTGTGCAGGAAGTCATGGCGCTGGTTACGAATCTTGCGATGGGCACGCGCTACGGCCTTCCTGGCCCGTTCCCGCCGATGGGAACCACGTTTGCAGCGGGACACCTTCTGCTGCGCTAGCGCTAACTTCTTCAGTCCTTTGCGGTAGTGGCGCGGGTTTTCGATGGTTTCCCCAGTGGAGAGCGTGGCAAAATGCAGCAGGCCCAAATCCAGGCCAACCGCTTCATCACTCACGGGCACCGGTTCTTCTTCCACCTCACAGGAGAAGCAGACATACCATTGATCGGCTTCGCGCTTGATCGTGCAGGTTTTTACCTGCCCCACTAGCGGGCGATGCAGGCGCACCTTGACGTCTCCAAGTTTGGAGAGCGTCAAGCGTTCGCCCGCCAGCGCAAAGCCCGCCTGGGGATACATGAAACTATCGTAGCGGTTGCGCCCCTGAAAACGCGGATAGCCGGGCTTTTGGCCCACCTTCACGCGCCGAAAAAACCCTTGCATGGCCTTATCCACCCGACGCAAGACATCTTGCAAGATCTGGCTGTGGATGTCGGCATATTCCGGTCGCTCTTGCTTGATTTCCGGCAGTTGGTTGATTTGATGGAAGCCGCGGATAGAAACGCCCCCCATACGATAGGCATCACGGCGCTCTTGCAGGGCGGCGTTGTAGAGTTCTCGACAGCGGGTAAGCGTCCAGAGCAAGATACGCTCCTGAGCGCGAGTCGGGGAGAGGCGATACTTAAACGCCTTGCGGGTCAGCATCCTTCTTCCCTGTCCGCCGCTCAGCTTTGGCGTATTGCTCTAAGGCCCAGACCAGTTCACTGTTTAAGGACCGTTTATGTTCGGCGGCCAGGGTACGAAACTCATCAATCAAGGCAGGCGAAATGGTGATGGTCCAGCGTGGCAACTTGGGTTCGGTTGATTTCTTCATGTACGTATTCTATCATAGTTTATACATTCATGTCAACCGGAACGTGGCCGCTTCTATCCCCAGCCTTAAAAGGCGGGGTTTTACGCGGCCCCTGATAATAGTACCTTAACCTTATCATCACGAGATCACTACTGGTTCTTGATACTAGTATGGTAGACTTGAACTGCTGAGGGGCTGCTCAGCAATCAGGGCAGCCATCGCTGCGGAGATACAACCTGGCGGGTCTCAGCGTTTGAGTCATTTTACATCGTCGTTAGGAGGGCTATGCTCATGAACAGGAATAGGCGCATGAGTCGTCTCGTGACCAGGGTAGGCATCCCTGGAGCAGTTGCCTTGTCCATGCTGGGGCTTTTTGTCATGCTATTCGCCCCCGCTGCCGGAGTCCAGGCAGCCGCCGGGAACCGCTCGGACCTCAAGAACTTCCAGCATGTCTTCGTCATCATGATGGAGAACACCGGCTTCGACGCCCTGATCGGCAATCCCAACGCGCCCTGGATTAACGATGCCGCCGCCAGGTATGGGCTTGCCACCAACTACACAGGCGTCATCCATCCTAGCCAGCCCAACTATATCGCGGCCACATCTGGCGCGACGAACGGCATTCTCGATGATAACGACCATACCATCGCCGTACCCAACATCGTGGACCAGCTTGAGGCGCATGGCAAGACCTGGAAAGCCTATATGCAATCCTATTCTTTGTGCAACGGGAATATACTGGCGTCTGCCTGCGGCAATCAGCTTTACGAACGCAAGCACAACCCCTTCATCTCCTATCAGGATGTCCAGACAAACCCGGCACGCACAGCAAATATCGTTGATTTCAGCCAGTTGAGTACTGATCTGGCAAGCAAAAAAAATGTCGCCGACTTTACCTGGATTAGCCCCGACCAGTGCAACGATATGCACGGCAGAGGCGGACCCGCCACCGACCTGTGCAGCTTCGGACACATCCAGGAGTTGATTGCCGCTGGTGATGCTTTCCTGAACAATACCGTCAGCGCGATTATGAACTCGCATGCCTGGACGGGCAACTCCGTGATCTTCGTCACCTGGGACGAGAGCGACTTCACTGGCTCTCCTACCCACTCTGGCTTTGGCGACACCAGCGGCTGCTGCGACGCCGAACCGGGCAATGGCGGCGGCCATGTCGTCACGCTGGTCATCTCACACTCTGACCACGCGCCGCGCACGTCCAACGTGGCCTATAACCATTTCTCCATGCTCGCAACCATCCAGGGCGGCTGGAAACTGGGCTGCCTGGCCTTCACCTGCGACACCGCCAATGTTCAGCCCATGAGCGATCTGGTTGGCCCACGCGGCTAAGAATGCCTCACAAAACCGACGGTTGGCTCCACCCCTGCCGCCTGGAAGGACGGCGCTGCAACCCCGCCTCTGCTCGCGCGGAGGTTGTGTGAGGCGCTCTAAGGAATAGCTCAGCAACGGAATCAACCATCGAAAGAGCAGGCTTGCTGCTTCGCACCGGCAAGGCGCAGAGCAGCGAGCCTGCTCTTTCTCAGATGGTGGTGGCGTCAAGAGGGTGCTGCGCGCTGCTGTCTGGGCGCATTCAGGAGCAGGAGGCCAATCGCGCAGCACGCCGCCGCGATGCCGAGCAGATAGCCCGCTATCGTATCGGTGATGAGATGCGCACCGATATAAAACTGGATAAAGCCGACGCCAAAAGCCACCAGCAGCGCCAGCGCCATCAACGGCACGCGAATGGCCCGGCGCTTGATATGCCTCCAGCAGAACCAGCAGACCAGTATTCCTAGAAAGCTGCCGCGCATCGCGTGGCCGCCTGGATAACTCCGCGCCCTATAGTACCATTCAGAAAGCAATGGCTGCTCGGAAAGCGCGTGGATGCGCTCGACCACCTCCTGAGAAGCCGGGGGAATGTTCCACCACATCCCCGCTGCCGCGCTCAGCCGCGCCGAAGACGGCTGCGTATAGATTTGTGGGCAGCCCAGCGCCGGCATGCTCGCGCTCACCGCCTGGGGGATCGGCTGCCTCAAGACAACCTTGCCCGTACCCTCACAGACCAGGCAGATGAACAGCAGCGCCACGAGGGATGGCAGCACCGGCCAGCGATAGCCCAGGAGCATGCAGACAACCCCCAGCAGAATCGTTCCCAGCAAGATGAAGAGCGCATTCCCCACATTCCGCCACTCTAACAGCACGCAATCCGCGCGCGTAATCGGACGGCCTAAGAGCCACTGCTCCATCTGCACCGTCGAAGCGTTCAGCGCCCCCCTGGTGAGCAGGAAGGTATAGCACAGGCAGAGCAGCAGGAGTGCTGCTGCCAGGATAAACCAGGGAGAGGCCGACGAATGCCAGCCTTTACCAAAAGGGGAGAGGACGCGCGCTTTTATCACCATCACCCGTTTCATCCAGACTCCTGAATCCATCTTTTTCCAAAGTATCGTAGAAAACCTTGACAAAATCAAGGTTTAGGTCTTAACTATAGGCATGGAGAGCAAACCGATAACAAGCGCGGAGAAGCTGCGCGAGCCAGCCGTCCTGGCCTGGATGCGGCTCGCCCGCGTCTTCCAGAAGATGGATCGCGCCTCGGCAGAGCATCTGCGCGCCTGGGGGGTGAGCGTGGCCCAGTTCGACGTGATTGCCCGCATCGGTTCCGCCGAAGGCATCACCCAGCAGGAATTGGCCGACAAACTCCTCGTAACCAAGGGCAACATCTGCCAGCTTCTGGACCGGCTGGAGCAGCATGGGCTGATTCGCCGACAGCAAGAGGGACGGGTCAACCGCCTCTTTCTGACCGACGCGGGACAGCGCCTCTATCGGGAGGCCGTACCTGCTCAGGAGGGGTTTGTCGCCAGGCAGTTCTCTGCCCTCTCGCCAGAGGAGCAAACTCAACTCCTCTCCCTCTTGCGCAAGCTCGATCACGCGCTCCCCTGAGCGATGGTTCCACCAATTATCGGGGGTTACTTGTAGCGCCGCCTTCCAGGCGGCCAACGATTCGCTAGAGCGAGCGTTCGCCCTCCAGGCCAGCGGACCAGCAGGCCAACGCTGGCCGCCAAGATGGCGGCGCTACAAATAACACGCCTCGCTTGCCAACACCTCAGATTTGGGAGAACCCTGAGCGATTACCGGCCATGCGTTGCCGCGTTGGGGTGGACAACCAGGATACCATCATTCGCCCGATGGAGGGTCACGGCGCTGTTAATCAGCCCGATGTGCGTAAACGCCTGGGGATAGTTGCCCAGGTGCGCGCCGGTATCGGGGTCCACTTCCTCCGCAAACAGGCCAAGCGGGCTGGCGAAGCGCAGCAGCCCCTCAAAGCGTTCGCGGGCCTCGTCGGTTCGGCCAAGATAGCACAGATTATCAACGAGCCAGAAAGCGCAGGCCAGGAACGCGCCCTCTTTGCCTGGCAGGCCATCATCCGTCGTGCCATCTGGTTCCGAGTCGGCGGCTGAGCGATAGCGATAGACCACCCCATGCGGCCCCGACAGCGTGCGCAGGGTCTCCTCAACGGTCTTCTTGATGCGCGGGCTGTCCGGCGATAAAAACTTGACCAGCAGCAGGCGCAGGTTGGCGGCGTCCAGCGCAGTGTTCCCATATGCCTGCGTAAAGCTCTGTAATTGCTCGCTGTAGCCGTGTTTCAGAATGTCCTGATGAATCGCATCGCGGCACGTTTCCCAGCGATCCGCGTGGTGATCATGTTGATAATGACGGGCCAGTTTGCAGGCGCGATCCAGCGCCACCCAGCACATGACCCGCGAATAGACGAACGCCTGTGGGTCGCCGCGCACCTCCCAGATACCGCGATCCAGGTCTTGCCAGTGTTCGATAACATAATCGGCCACCATCGAACAGAATGTCCAGAGATCACGGTTGAACCGCGTAATATTTTTGGGGCGGAAGCCCGCGTGGCGCAGGTAGCTGTAAGCGGCGTCCAGCAGTTCGCCGTAGATGTCAAGCTGGCGCTGCTGGGCCGCGCCGTTGCCAATACGCACAGGCCGCGATCCCTGATAGCCTTCCAGGTGATCCAGTATCCGCTCTTCCAGGTGATCTTCCGATTCCCCGCGAATGTTATACATAATGCGTACATCGTCGCCGCGCCGCAGGTGCAGGTCGTGCAGGAAATGAAAGTAATGACACGCCTCTTCGTGATAGCCCAGGTTTGCCAGCGCCGCCAGCGTGAAGCTTGAATCGCGCAGCCAGGTATAGCGATAGTCCCAGTTGCGCACGCCGCCTATCCATTCCGGCAAGGACATCGTGGGCGCCGCGACAATCGCGCCCGTTGGCTCAAAGGTGCAAAGCTTCAGGGCCAGCGCCGAACGCAGCACCGCCTGCCGATAGGGGCCGCTGTAGTGGCACTTTTTCGACCAATCCAACCAGTAGGCTTGCGTCTCCTCCAGGTCTTTCTCGAACGAATGCCGGGCCAAGTGGGCCAGCAGCAGCCGCGCCTCGGCGCGATCTCGCGCGTAATTCAGCGCGGCCACCAACTGATCGCCCGCCCGCAAAGTCGCGCGCAGACGCAGCGTGTGATCCGATTGCTCAAGCGCCAGCGGCGCAGCCTGGAGACCATCCGCGCTGGCGCGTATACGCCGAACCACCAGCGCCAGGTAGCGCCCATCGTCCCAGAGCAGCGCGCCGGTCATATCGTCCGAAAGATGCTGGCGCTCGATCTGCGCTTCCTGGCGCGCGTAATCAAACGTGGCCTTGAGCGTCAATTCAACCTCAACACTCCCCTCCAGGCAGGCCGCCATCCGCTGGAGGCGATGCGACGCCGCGACATCGTTGCCCAGATCGCGCTCTATCTCCGCGCTCCGCTTCTGAGATGCCCGCGAAAGCAGCGCCACGCCCACATGGCGGGCCAGGCGGGCATTTGGCCGCCGCTTGCGAATAGGCATAAAATCCAGCAGACGCAGCCGCCCGCTGGCGTTGGTCAACGTCGTTTCCAGGATATTGGTCCCTGGTAGATAGGCCATTGCTGATTGCGCGCCGCCCGCCAGATTCATCCGAAAAAAGCCGCCTCGCTCGGCATCGAGCAAACGGCAGAAGATCGCGGGGCTGTCGAAATGCGGCAGGCAGCACCAATCAATCGAGCCATCCGGCCCAACCAGCGCCGCCGTGCGGCAATCGCCAATCACCCCATAGTCACTGATAGCCCGATAGCGCGGCTCGACACCTACTGCGCTGTCTGCTGTCACTCGCTCCACTCGACGCATAACACCTTACCCGCTTTCTTCGGTTTGCGAGGTTGGCCTCGATGCCAGCCTGACACCTTCTATTGTAGCAGACAACGCCATCTTGCCCAAGGGTTCTTTTGTCTCTTATATCAAATCCCGTTGCATGCTGGCGGCTTCGACTGGTAGCGCCGCCTTCCAGGCGGCTGGTCGCTGGCCTGTCAGTAGGTTGGCCTGGAAGGCGAACGCTCGCTCTGACGAATCGTTGGCCGCCTGGAAGGCGGCGCTACAAGTGGCGCGCTGGCGCAGCGGCTGGCCGCCAAGATGGCGGCGCTACAAGTGAAATGTTCTCAGGCGCGGCGAAGCGCCCAGAGTGAGACAGCCTGGATCGTGAGCGCGACGGCGATGGCCGCGCGAAGGCAGGCGCGATACCCACCCGCTCGATCAGCAGCGCCAGCGCCAAAAAGAACCCGGCAAAGGCAAACAGGCCAAAAAGCAGGCCGCGCAGCACCTTGACCGCCGAAGCCCCTCCCTGAAGCCGATGCGCAAAGACCGCCAGAATAGAGGCATAGAGCGGGAACGGAGCCAGCAGCCCGGTCAGCCGCGCGCCCAGGACCGGCGCAAGGCCGGTGAGCAGCAGAACAAACGCCGTCGCCACAACCATCCTGGCGGGGATGTCCCAACGCGGAGGCGGCGGCGCGGCTTTCGGCGTAGATTCAGCGCCGCGCGGCATCAGACAGAGCGCCAGGACAAGCGCAGTGATCACCAGCAGAAAGAGCCAGACCAGGGGGATAGCCAGGTTTTGCAGGGCAACGGTTGCTGCGGCGAAGGCAAGATAGCCTATCCCAAGAGTGAGCGGCCAGCCAGAGCGGCGGGCCAGCCACCCATAGGTCAGGCAAAAAGGGGCTTGCGACATGGTTCCGGTCAGTGTGCCGACAGCAGCAGCGGCAGCAAACGCCGCGCCGTGATTCAGGGCGAGAAAGAAAGCCACCGGCCCGGAAGTGAGCGGGAGGCCGACCAGCCAGCCGCTCACCGTTGACCCCCACCGCCGACCAGCCAGGCTGGCTGCCCCGATCAACGCCGGAGTCAGGATGAGCTTCAAGACCAGACTACTCATACGCCAGCAGACCCCTTCAGCTTCCACAGAGCAAAAAAGGGAGGGAACAGCGCCTGATCACAGATTTTGCGCGGCGGAAGCCCTCGTGTCTTGAGACCGGGGAGGAAGCCGCGCCCCCTTTCGCTATTGCTACCTATTGACATAATACTTCTAACTATGTTATACTGTCTGTATGAAACAGACCATGCTTTTGAAGTTAGCCCCTGCGCCATCGCAGCATCGCGCCCTCTTGGACGTGATGCACGCTTTTAACGCCGCCTGCAACGCGGTAGCAGAAGAGGCATTTACCCTGAAAAGCGCCAACAAGTTTGCACTTCAGAAGCACGTCTATGCCCGCCTGCGTGCTGAGTTTAGGCTGCCCGCTCAACTGGCGATACGCGCCATCAGCAAGACCAGCGAAGTCTACAAACGCGATAAGGCCATCAAGCCCGCGTTTCGCCCAGAAGGGGCCATCGTCTATGACCAGCGGGTGATGTCCTTCAAGGGGCTGAATCAGGTCTCGCTCTTGACGCGCGCCGGGCGTGTCCTGGTTCCCTTCCTCATTGGCGGGTATCAAGAGGCGCGTCTGCAAGCCATCCAGGGCCAGGCTGATTTGATCTACCGCAACGGCGTGTTTTTTCTGGCCGTAACCCTGGAGGCGCCAACGCCGCCCGCAGAGCAGCCTACCGATACGCTGGGTGTTGATCTGGGCATTGTCAACCTCGCCACCGACAGCGACGGAGACACCTTCAGCGGGCAAGCGGTGGAACACACCAGAGCGCGCCTCTTGAAGTTACGGGCCGCCCTGCAAAAGCGAGGTACGAAATCGGCCAAACGCCATCTCAAACGCCTCCGGCGCAAAGAGCGCCGCTTTCATACGAACACCAACCACGTTCTCAGCAAAAAGCTGGTTGCCAAAGCCAGGGCCAGTCATCGCGGCATAGCGATTGAAGACCTAAGACACATCCGTCAACGGACGGACAGCACGGTTAGAAGGTCGCAGCGTCATCGCCATGCCTCCTGGTCCTTTGCCCAACTCCGTGCCTTCCTCTCCTATAAGGCCGCGCTTGCTGGCGTCTGCCTCCATCTGGTAGACCCGCGCAATACGTCTCGCACCTGCTCAGTCTGTGGACACTGCGAGAAAGCCAATCGCAAGAGCCAGGCTGAGTTCGTCTGTCAGTCGTGTGGGTACGCTGCGCCTGCCGACTACAACGCTGCCATCAATATTTCCAGGGCTGCTGTCAAACAGCCTATCGTAGTCGCTGCTGCTTAGCGAACTGCAAGCTCCCGCTTTCAAGCGGGGGTATTTGACTGTCCCCTCTTCAGTAAAGATATGAAGAAGCACGCTTTACGGCACAGCGGTCCAGATCACTGCATCTACGCCGCTCACGTTATCAACCTGGCTGGGCGAACTCCCATCTGAATCGCTGATGGTAATGCCCCTTGCGCCTGCCAGGGCCACACGCGCACCGTCTGGCGCCCAACTCAAGGCGGTCGCCGCGTCTGAGCCAGCGAGCGGTTCGCTGCTCCCGCTGGCAAGCGCATTCCAGACATGGCTGTCCGCCACATAGAGCACATATCGGCCATCTGGCGACCAGGCGGGCAAGGGGTTCAGGGACACATTCCCGGCGATCTGGCGCTGCCCCAGCAGGGGCGTCCAGGTCCAGAGCGTACCCTTCTTCGCGCCAGTTTCGGCCACCACATACAGCGCGTTGGGACCATCAGGCGACCAGCGCACAGCGGCTATATGTCCCGAAGCCAGCCCCATCACCGCCGAGCCATCCGCATGGATAGAGCGCAGCCCCACGTTCACCTGCGCCACCAGCCACGAACCCGTACCGCCAGCCTGCGCGCTATAATCAACCATGCTAAAGGTGGCCCCTGGCGAGGTCAGCCGCGCCAGATGCGGCGTCTGGTTAAGCCGATATGACCACAGGCCCTTGATCAGCTTTCCATCCGACGTGCCGACGCTCCAGGTGATCGTCGGATTGAGCGTATCGCTGGTCCAGAAGAGGCCGCGCACAACATCCTGGGCATTGCCCCCAGGCCAGGCGCGCTGCTCCAGCATCTGCGGCGGATTAGCATCAAAGGCATAGTTCCAAATGCTGGGAGCGTCATTCCCGATCAGCACATAGGCGAGGTCCGAGCCATCCAATGCCCAGGCTGGCAATGATGGCAGCACACCAGGGGCAGCAGGGCCGCTCACAGGGCGCGCCGCTGAACCATCAGCATTGGCAACCCACAGCGCCGCGCCCGCGCCATCGCGGTCAGCCACGAAAGCGAGCTGCCGCGCATCTGGCGCCCAGGCCAGTCCGGCCAGAATCGCCCGGCCCTCGGCGCTTTGCCAGAAGGTTGCCTGGTCAGCGCCCTGCGGGGCCACGCGCCCAACCGTCAGGTCGGCGCGATCATCCGTCTGGATAATATGGAGCGTCCCCGTCTTCAGATCAATATACGCCAGGTGATGCGCCCCATTCGAGCCAGCCGCCGGAGCCACCGTCCAACCGGGAGCCACCGTCACTGATCTATCAGTCAGCGGCGAGCGAATCTGTGGGCCGTGTTCAGGCGCGCTCCAGAGCCGCCCATTATGCAGATAGACGGCCCGATTGCCAGCAGCCAACGGGCCAGTCACCGGGCCAGCCGGGTCAAAAGTGGGGATAGCAGCAACGGGAGGCTGGGTTTGCAGCAGGTTTTTCGCCACCAGCGCCGAGCCAAGGACAAGCACCAGCACCGCCGCCGCCGCCACCAGACGCAGCGCCATCCCTTGCCAATCTATCCGCCGAATATTCCGCTCAGTCCGGGCAACCGGGCGATGATGCCCATTGCCTCCCTCGCGGGCCACTGGCCCACTGGGACGCAGCACCTTCAGATGCGAATAGGCGCCATTGGCGCTAATCTTATCTCCAGCCGGTGCATGGCTTTCACCGGAGGATCGGCCCTCGGAGAACGTGTCGCCTGGATTGTTTTGCAGGCGAACCGCTCGCGCGATTTCCCGAAATTCGGGGGAGGAAAAGATGCGTTCATGCAAGGCTGCCGAGGGTTCGACCCTGGGTAGCTCAAATACTAGCCGGTCAAGATCAAGATCAGCGCGACAGGATGCGCAGTGGTCCAGGTGCGCCTGTACCTCTGCTCGGGTGGAGGGCATCAACTCGTCGCGCAGATACACGCCGAGCAATTCTCCAGCCCGATCACAGTTCATCTCAAAGCTCCTCCCTGCTCCAGCGCCCGGAAGTGTTCTCGAAACGACTGCCGCGCGCGAGAGAGGTACATCTTTACGCCGCTCTCTGCAATACTCAAGGTCTGGGCAATCTCACCATAGGAAAAGCCCTCCTGCGTATACAGTAAGAGCGCGGCCCGATACTGGGCGGGCATGCGTTTGAGCGCGCCGCGCACCAGTTCAGTAGTCCCAATGGTTTCTTGCGGGTCGGCGCTTTCCACATCGGCGGGTTCGTGATCCAGGTCTTGCCAGGGCAGCCAGGCAATCAGCTTCCGCCGACGAAGCGCATCATAGGCCGTATTAGTGGCGATGCGGTACAGCCAGGCAGACAACTTCAGGCTCGCATCCATCTTGGGTAACGCCTTGAACGCCTTCAAGAAGGTGTCTTGGGTCAGATCATCCGCCTGTTCCCGATTCCCGACCAGATGATAGATATAATTGTAGATTGGCGTTTTAAATTCTTCGTAGATACGCTCGAAGGACCATGTGGTCTCCGATTCCACCCTGGCCATACGACTGCGCCCCTTCAGAAGATAGCTAGATAAGAGCAATACGCTCCGCCCAGCCTATCAGCAGGCACACAGACGTGCTGTGTCGGTCCTCCTGATAGTGTGACGGACAACAGAGAAGTGGGTAACAAGACGCGCTAAAAAAATGGCGCTGATAAAAACAACTCAACGGGTGAAATGGTAGCATATGTCTGAGCAGTAACAAAGAAAAACGCCGGTTTGTAGGACTAAAGTCCCGCAAGTATCTTGAGAATTGTTTTTCTCTTGCCTTTTTAGTCCCACCAAACACGAGGGGTTGGTAGGCGAGACGTGTTACTTGTAGCGCCGCCATCCTGGCGGCTCAACGCTGCGCCAGGGCGAGCGTTCGCCCTCCGGGCCACGGCGCCAGCAGGCCAACGCTGGCCGCCGTCCCGGCGGCGCTACAGGTGGCTAGCCGCCTGGAAGGTGGCGCTACAAGTCCCCCCCGATAGGTGGTGGAACCCTGCCTGAGCGTCCGGCTTGTGAGGAAGCGCCACTTATCCTATAATGGAGGGGGAAATAACCCAAGCAATGGACGCTCCACTCGCCAGGAATACGAGATCAGGCGGCAAAAAATGAAAGCCCAAGCTTTCCAAACGCTCTGGTGGGAAACCGAGCCAGCCACGCAGCGCGGCGTCCTGCGCATGATCGATCAGTCGCGCCTGCCCGATGAGGTCAGCATCCTCGCCTGCCGCAGCGCAGAAGAGGTTGCTGAAGCCATCATTACACTCAAAGTGCGCGGCGCGCCAGCTATTGGCGTAGCAGCGGCCTATGGCCTGGCGCTGGGGCTGCTCAGCGCGTCATCGGCTGCGCTGGAAAGCGCCGGAGCCGCGCTGGCACGGTTCGATGAGATAGCCGCCCTCTTGCGGCGCACCCGCCCGACGGCGGTCAATCTGCCCTGGGCGCTGGAGCGCATGCGCGGCGCGGCGCAGACCGCGCTGGCGGAAGGCTGCGCACCTCCAGGGCTGCCAGCGCGTCTACTGGCGGAAGCCGAGGCTATCGCCAGGGAAGACGCCGACGCCTGCCAGCGTATGGGCGACTATGGGGCCGCGCTGATTCACGATGGCGATACGCTGCTGACGCATTGCAACGCGGGCGCGCTCGCCACCGCCGGGCGCGGGACCGCGCTGGCGCCTATCTTTGTCGCGCGCGCCCAGGGCAAGCGCGTCCATGTCTTTGTTGACGAGACGCGCCCCGTCTTACAGGGGGCGCGCCTTACCACCTGGGAATTGCAGCAGGAAGGCATCCCGCTCACGCTGATTACCGACAACATGGCCGCGCACTTCATGCGCAAAGCGGGTATCAACGCCGTGTTTGTGGGCGCAGACCGCATCGCCGCCAACGGCGATGTCGCTAATAAAATTGGTACCTATGGCCTGGCGATCCTGGCGCGGGAACATACCATTCCTTTCTATGTTGTCGCGCCGCGCTCGACCATTGATCTCTCGCTCTCTTCTGGCGAGCAGATCACGATTGAAGAGCGCCCGCCCGACGAAGTAACCCATCTGCGCGGCGTGCGCATCGCGCCGCAGGGCGTCAACGCAGCTAATCCGGCCTTTGATGTCACGCCGCATCGCTATATCACCGCCATCATCACCGATTGTGGCATTGCCCGACCACCGTTCGACCAGGCGCTGGCACGGATCAGCAGCGATCAACGCGCCGCGCTCAAATCCTGATCCAGCAAGACACACGAGGTACGCGAGGCAGAGATGGAACCCGAACTTCAGGACGCAATCACCCAATACGTGCAAGAGATGCTCGGCCCTGAAGGGCTGCTCTACGCCAGCACCATCGTCGCCAACTGTAAGATGCTGGCCGTTGACCAGGAAGACGTTGACCACGATGGGCTGGTCATGGCGGCGTATCTTCACGACATTTCCACGGGCGTCTATGGCAAAGAAGAGCATCACCGGCGCTCCGCCGAAATGGCTGCGGCGTTTCTGAGGGAATGGGGGGTGCCAGAGGAGCGCGTGGCCTGCGTGCAGGCTGCCATCATGGTACACAGCTTCGCCGCCCCCGCCGAAGAACGCGACCTCGTACCCATCGAGGGCCAAATCCTCTACGATGCCGATAAAATCAGCCGCCTGGGTGGGCTGGCCGTCGTCACTTCGCTGATTGAACTGGGCGCGAAATATCCTGATCGCACCTTTACCAACGAGGCACTCTCTGCTATCCTGCACCATATCGAGGAACGCTACGTTGAACTCTTCCAGTCGCTCTATACCGACACCGCCAAAGAACTCTGCCGCGAAAAGTTTGGGCGCACGCTGGCCTTTCTGGATGGCGTTCTGGAGCAATTGACAGGTAGCTCTGAGGTCTAAAAGCTACCTGTAGCGCCGCCTTCCAGGCGGCTGGTCGCTGGCCGCCTGGAAGGCGGCGCTACAAGTGGATGCTACAAGTGGATAAGGAGCATATTTTCATAATGGCGATTCTCGTTGTTGGCTCGATTGGCATTGATCTGGTCGAAACGCCCTTTGGCCGGGCCGAAGATATACTGGGCGGCGCAGCCGCCCACTTCTGCGCCGCCGCCTCGTTTTACGATACCGTCAACATGATCGGCGTCGTCGGCACCGATTTCCCCCAGGCGTACCTGGACTACTTCCGCAGCCGGGGCGCAGACATCGCGGGCATCCAGATCGTGGAAGGGAGTACCTTCCGCTGGGGCGGGCGCTATCACCTGGATATGAACACCCGCGACACACTCTATACCGAACTGGGCGTCTTTGCCGATTTCCACCCGATCATCCCCGCCAGCTATCGCAGCGCGCCCATCCTCTTTCTCGCCAATATCCATCCCTCGCTGCAAAACGAAGTGCTGGATCAAACTACCAGCGCGCGCCTGCGCGTGCTGGACAGCATGAACTTCTGGATCAGCAGCACGCCCAAAGAACTCAAAGAGGTGATCGGCAAAGTTGACGTGCTGCTGATGTCCGAAGAGGAAGCGCGCCAGTACGCCGACGTACCCGGCCTGGTGACAGCCGCGCATAAAATCCTGGCCGATGGCCCGCGTATGATCGTCATCAAGCAAGGCTCCTATGGCGCGCTGCTCTTCAGCAAAGATGGCAGCTTCTTTGCCGCGCCAGCTTACCCCCTGGAAGAGGTGCGCGACCCGACTGGCGCGGGCGATGCCTTTGCGGGCGGCTTCATCGGCTATCTCGCTCGCGCCTCCCAGAAGAATGGCGATCTGACGACTACCGACTTTAAGCGCGCCTTAGTTCATGGCAACATCATGGGGTCGTTCCACTGCGAAGACTTCGGCATGAGCCGCCTGAAGACGCTTTCGCCCGGAGAGATCAACACGCGCTACCACGAATTTCTGAACTTCACCCACTTTGACCCCGATTGGGTCAACGGGGCCAGATAATCTGATGACGACATTCACCCACGCCCGCTACACGGTGCGCCAGACCACCGACAAAGACCAGATCGCGGCGTTCCTGAACCGTGATCGCTTCTACGCCGGATACGCCCTCTGCGATCTGGAAGAGGGGTATTTTAGCGCCTGTCAATGGTTTCTGATCAGCGATGCCCAGGGCGAGGCGCGTGGGCTGACCATGGAGTTCGGGCGACTGGATCCGGTGGTCCTCTTTCTGATGGGCGAGCCTGGGGCCGTGTGCGCTCCGCTGGAGCAAGAGCTAACCCCCGCTTTTATCCAGATCACCGCCCAATCAGCGCATCTTCCCACGCTGGAGAAACGCTACCGCCTGCGCCACATCCGCGACATGCTGCGCATGACCGTGAGCAAGGCCGCCTTTCGGCCTGCCAGAGAGCAGGAGCGCGCCGCGCCCTTGACCGCGCGCGATCTGCCTGAACTGAATCGCATCTATCGCATGGCCTCGGCCAGCGCCTTTGCCGCCTATCAACTGGAGAGTGGCATCTTCTACGGCATCAAAGTGGATGGGCGGCTCGTCTCCACCGCTGGCACACACGTCATCTCGCCCTCGCAGCGCATTGCCGCTGTAGGCAATGTCTTCACCCATCCGCATTTTCGTGGGCGCGGCTTCGCGCAGGCCGTCACTGCCGCCGTAACAGCAGAGGCGCTGCGCGGCTTCGGGCCGGACGAACCAGGCCAATCGGAGGCGCTGGCGATCTTGAACGTGCGCGCCGATAACACGCCCGCCATTCGTGCCTATAAGAACATCGGCTACGGCGACGCCTGCCGCTTTGTCGAAGCGCATGGCAGCCGCCGCTGGGTCTCGCGTCTGTGGAACAGAGGGTAAGGCGCAGCAGCCCTATCGCTTCCGTCTCAGGTCAGCCGCCGCCTCGCACTTGACCTTGTTGCGCGAAGACGCAGGGCAGCGCAAGTACAGCCTGGCCTATTTGGCCCGTCCGTGCAATTTACAACGTCGAGGGTTCATACTGAACTCGGAGACCTGGAAATTCCTCCTCCTCCTCCTCCAATGATGAAGGAGGCGATGCTTTTGGGAATCATCGCCTCCATCGCTTGTCTCCTACCAATGCGCTCTATTTCAGGGACCGTAATGCTGAACGTTGTAAATTCTTTTTGCGGGCTCAATGGCCCGATACTGACTAGTATGCCGAGTCACTTACACTACAACATCCAGACGAGCGTCCTCCAGGCAGTTTCTGTGTGACAGGTGCTCGTGTCCCTCGGGTTCGCGCACGCTACAGTCGGTACCGTTCCATACACGTAAAACAACTGGAACGGCTTATACTTAGCGTTCGTTAGGTCAGCAACTAGCCATCCATCTACATCCGCATTCGACGCGACCACAGCGGGCAATGCTGGGTGTGCTGCCGCATCTGGCTGCGCTGGCGCAGCCAGTATGACTTCACCCTGGTCGGGCGGGATTGGCGTGCCAGCAGGACCCTGGAGCCCTAGCATGAAGTAGTGGCTTGTTCCAGCATCCAGGATTTTCGTGTCAAGATCTGCATTGTTATGTGCATGGATGTGAAACAGCCACTTGGTTGCGTCGCGTTGGATGTCCACGATCTGAAATGTCACATTGTCTGGCGAGATCAGTGAATCGCTGATATTTCCAGCTTCAGGGCCGTAATGATGTATAGGGGTTGGTTGGGATCCGGAGATACCTAGTGGTTGTGCTGTGATCGGGAGCAATGTCCGCGAGAAGAAAATCCCCACGAGGATCGCGATGATCAGCAGCACTGGAGTCCCGATTGCAACCAACAAGAATGGTAGGGTTCGTATCCGCATGGCGTGTGCAGTCTCCCTTCATGTGGCGCTTCGGCCACGCTCAACATTGCTGATGCCTGGGATGTCCAGACAGCATGTCTAGTGCAGAATGCCAAAGGATTGAGCCTCTCGTCACACTCCCCCAGCGCGTCTCGCGCGGTCTCGCGGCCTCGAACATGATGCAAATGGCTCAATGTGAGGAGTCACCCTTCTAGGGGTCACCGCATAAGCCGAGCCATGATGGCCGTCAATCATGGCTCAGGAGTCCTGTACACAAAACCAATCAAATGATTGATTGTTACTCGGATTTAAGGCCCACATACAGGCGTACAGCGGCGTCGTGAAAATTTGGCCCCAACCAATTAACTGGATAGCTAGATGCCAGTTGCAATTGCCTTGATATGTCACGTTGCCCGTTCGTCCAGACTCCGCAAGGCGATTGCTTCCAGGTGTAGTACCTTGACTGAGCCAGACATCCGCGTTTACCGTGATCGATGCACCGCATGGTTGAACCCATGCTACACCTTGTGGCGGAGTTCCGAGACAGCTTGTGCTTCCGTCGATCTCAAACCAGGCCCCCCAGTGGTTGCTCTGCCGGTAGTAACCATTGCACGAAGAGGCGTGAGCCACGGGGGTATGTCCACCGACACCAAAACTCACACTGGATGCCATCAGCGCAACCAGGCAAGTTACAAGGACGGCTATCAATCCGCGTCTGCTGCGCCAAGAAAGAATATGCCTGGCAGCTATCTTCGCAGACGCATCAGGAGTTCGCCGTGTTCCCATCCTGGGTCTCCTTTCACTATGCAAAAAGTCCGTCGCATTAAGCGATCACAAGTGTAGCTCAAGCAGGTATGCTGCCGGGAGATCGCGTCGGCAGTCTTGGCTACAAGCTCCGATCCGCCTCTTTCCTTCGCTGCATAGAGTTTAACCTGAGCATTGAGCGCGGCGCGTCAAGATAGCGTTGTAATTGCGTCAGATCTGTGTTGTGTTGGTGTGAATTGACCGCGTGGTATCAAGAGAGCGGATCGGTAATGGTGGGCGGGAAAATGCCATAGCCATGCCCAGGACGGCAGCGCAGCAGGTCAGAGGATACAGCACAGCTATCCAGTTTGCGGCGCAGGCCCAGCATGGTCTGCCGGACGGATTGCAGAGAAACCTCTGCCATACCGAGACGTTCACCAAGCAAAGCCGCCAGGTCGCCAGTCTTGTGCCATTCATAGGGCGCGCTCAGCAAGAGCAGGAGCAGGGCATTCTCGCGTGGGGTAAGCAGGATTTCCTTGCCCTGGCTCACCATCCTGGCAAGGGCTGGCTCATGCCAGCAAGCGGGGCCAAGGAGCAATGGGGCTACAGAGCGCCTATCAGGCAGGAATCCAGAAGCACCCTGGGCTGCCGGGGTGTCGAGAGCAGACATTTCTTTGCCATCCTCCGTGAAATTGCGCTCGATAGAAACACTCATTATCCAGTGCAGGGTTTGAGAAACCGGGGAAAGACCGCACGCTTCAAGGGCCACCCCTCCTTCCATTTTGGAAGCGTCAGGAAGGAAGGAAGAGCTTGTCCGTTTACATAACCTATTATAAATGGGTTGCTGCCAGAGTCAACAGTTTTGCCGATTCATTGTTCCTATTGTGGCTACAGCGGCGCCTGCCACTTTGTCGAAGCGCATGGCAGCCGCCGCTGGGTCTCGCGCCTGTGGAACAGAGGGTGAGACGAGGCTGTCTCTCTGCTCATCCGGCTAATCCAGAGGCACAAGATCATCCCTCTGAGCAACCATCGCCTGGGCAAGCTGCGCTGTGACCTCTTTTCCGGCTGAAGTGGCGATCAGCATACTCTCGTTCGTACCGACTGGCACGATGATCGTGGTAAACTCTCCAGATCGGCGCGTGTGTCCGGTAAATGAGCCGATCTGAACGGGGACACCATCGCTATCAACATTGTGAAGCTGAACTCCTGCTCGCATCAGCACATAGATATGCGTTGCAAAGTGCCAGGTTGTCAGCGTAAAGCTGAAAGGCTGGCTAAACCATGTTAAAAGACCGTTGGGGCAGACAGGCTCAGGAAATACGAGCGAACCCGATACCTTATTCCCATCGCTACAGGGCTGCCCACTGACGATAGAAGTAGCATTCGCATCCCAAGTATGCTGCTGGGAATTAACATAGAGAAAGGCGAGGTCTTGATAGAACCCCTCAGCATCGAGCCGAACCCGCCCAATGCCGAACGTCTTCCCCAGCAAGAGCCAGGTAGTTGCCGAATCTGGTAACGAGCCTGGTGTAGACCAATGCTCCAGAATAGTTCCCATCTTGAAGGCTGTATCAAGAGGCACAGAAGCATCGATCCCTTTCGCCGGAGGGTTCCATCCCAGCAGCCACTCAGGAACCACTGAAGGAGCATAATCACCAGATCGGCACCCTGCAAGGCACAGCAGCAACAGCACCGATGCTACCAGAGGTGAGCGAACCAATCTCATGAGATTCTCCCAACTACAAGCAAGTATGAGCATGACAGCGTGTTCCCAGACGCCTCATGATGTGTACTCGCGGCGCGGCAGAGCGAAACATTTTTGCTGGCAATCGCCTCATATCGGGCATACTCTCTTCGCCGTCATTCGTTACCACAAAGAGAGAACACACTCTCTCTTCTTGTCTTGCAGGCAGGGCCAGTATCATAATACACTAAACGAGATGTAGACCATTATTGTTCATTAACAGATAGTGTTCTCTCAGAACAGGAGTATTGCGTGAGCATCCCAACCAGCCGCTCCGGCGATGTCAAGGATCGCAGTCTGGCCCCGCGCGGCAAACAGCGCATCGAATGGGCCGCCAAAGAGATGCCTGTGCTGCGGCTCATCCGCGAACAATTCGCCAAAACACAGCCCCTCAAGGGCATCAAGATTTCCGGCTGCCTGCATATCACCACCGAAACCGCCAACCTGGCAATCACCCTCAAAGCGGGCGGCGCTGATGTCGTGCTGTGCGCCAGCAATCCGCTCTCCACACAGGATGATGTCGCCGCCTCATTGAACGTTGATGAGGGCATCCCCACTTTCGCCATCAAGGGCGAGGACGAGCGAACCTACTACGAGCATATCAACCTGGCGATCAAACACGGCCCGCAGATTACGATGGATGATGGCTGTGATCTGGTTTCCACGTTGCACAAAGAGTATCCCGACTCGTTCCTTAAGAACGTCATCTGCGGCACCGAAGAAACGACCACCGGCGTTATCCGCCTGCGCAGCATGGAGCGCGATAACGTGCTGCGTTTCCCGGTGCTGGCGGTCAACGAGTCCGATACCAAGCATCTCTTCGATAACCGCTATGGCACCGGCCAGAGCAGCGTAGACGCCATTATCCGCGCCACCAACATCTTGCTGGCGGGCAAAACGTTTGTCGTCGCTGGCTATGGCTGGTGTGGCAAGGGCGTCGCTTCCCGCGCGCGTGGCATGGGCGCGAACGTCGTGGTCACCGAAGTGGACCCCATCCGCGCTATCGAGGCGGTGATGGATGGCTTCCGCGTGATGCCGCTCGTCAAGGCCGCCGAGATTGGCGATCTGTTCGTCACCGTGACCGGCGACCTCAACGTCATGGACCAGCAGCATATCGAGCGCCTGAAGGATGGCGCAATTCTTGCGAACTCCGGCCACTTCAATGACGAGATCAACATCCCGGCGATTGAAGCGATCACTATCGAGCAGCGCGTGGTGCGCGATTTCGTCAAAGAATACACGCTGAACGATGGCCGACACATCTATCTGCTGGCCGATGGCCGCCTGGTGAACCTGAGCGCCGCCGAGGGCCACCCCGCCAGCGTCATGGATATGAGCTTTGCCAACCAGGCGCTCGGCGCAGAATATATGCTCAAGAACGCCACAACGCTCCAGCCGCGTGTCTACACCATCCCACACGACATTGACAAAGAAATCGCCCGGCTCAAGCTCATCAGCATGGGCATCGAGATTGACACCCTGACACCAGAACAAGAAAAGTACCTGTCATCCTGGGAATCCGGCACCTGAGCCGCCAATTGCCATACGTGTGAATTCCGAAGGGAGGAGTGGGTTTTTCTAAACCCCCAGCAGACATGACCAGTTTTATGACCAGTCCCAAAACGTTCTTCACCAGCGAAAGCGTCACCGAGGGACACCCCGACAAGCTGTGCGATCAGATCAGCGATGCAGTGCTGGATAATCTGATCGCCCAGGACGAGAGCGCCCGCGTGGCCTGCGAGACGGCCACCACCACTGGCCTGATCCTCGTCTGCGGCGAAATCACCACCACCGCCTGGGCCGATATTCCGGCTATTGTTCGCCAGACGATTGAACACATCGGCTATACCGACGCCCGCTATGGCTTCGACTATCGCACCTGCGGCGTCACCACCTCCATTGGCAAGCAATCGCCCGACATTGATATGGGCGTCTCGCGTTCCAAGGAAGCGAAAGAGCGCCAGTCAAGTGGCCCGCTCACCGATGATGAACTGGAAGAAATTGGCGCGGGCGACCAGGGCATGATGATCGGCTTTGCCTGCAACGAAACCACCGAACTGATGCCTATGCCCATCAGCCTGGCCCACAAACTGACCCGCCAGCTTGCCAGCGTGCGCCGCCTTTCTGTGGATGGCACTGGCCCGATGCCCTATCTGCGCCCCGATGGCAAAAGCCAGGTCACGGTGCAGTACGAGTTTGGCAAGCCGGTGCGCGTTGATACAGTTGTCATTTCCACCCAGCATGCCCCGGATGCCTCTCTGCAACAGATCACAGCCGACGTGAAAGAGCATATCATCAAGAAGGTCATCCCGCCCGAACTGCTGGATGAGAAGACTACCTATCATGTCAACCCGACGGGCCGCTTTGTCGTCGGCGGGCCGATGGGAGACGCCGGGCTGACCGGGCGCAAGATCATCGTAGACACCTACGGCGGCATGGCGCGTCATGGCGGCGGCGCGTTCAGCGGCAAAGACCCCACCAAGGTTGACCGCTCGGCGGCCTATGCGGTGCGCCACGTCGCCAAGAATATTGTCGCCGCTGGCCTGGCTGATCGCTGCGAGATTCAGGTAGCCTATGCTATCGGTGTCGCCCGCCCGCTCGCCATCTTCGTAGAGACGTTCGGCACCGGGAAGGTTGATGATAATACGCTGGCCCGGCTCATCCGCGAGCATTTCGATCTGCGCCCGGCGGGCATCATCCAGGCGCTCAAACTGCGACGGCCCATCTATCAGGCGACCGCTGCCTACGGCCACTTTGGCCGCACCGACATTGACGCCCCCTGGGAGCGGCTGGATAAGGTCGAAGACCTCAAGCGCGCCATCGGCGCTCCATCGAGCGTGACCGTCGCGGGCCAGTAGCAGCCATACAGCACGGATCCTCAGCCCATTCAGTTTCGTCGTGCACCACGCGACGAAACTGTTTTTACGCGTCTTCCGAGAGAGCGGCCTTGAAATGATGCTCTACCATAAGAGAGTGTGAGTGGGAAGCTTGACAACCCCTGATGTGGATGCTAGAGTCTTGAGAGCGCAAAAAGCACGCGATGATAGGAATAGCACATAACCCCTCAGAGAGACTAGCGAACAATGTACCATTTCTCCAACACGATAATTTCTCCAACACGATAAAGGAGGGCGCGCAGGCTTTCCGCCTGCGCCAGACAAACCATAATGCAATCAGATCAGCCATTTCAATCCGGCCCCCCAGGCGGGGGGAACAGTGACGATGAGTCGCCGACGACGCGAGTGAGACCCCCAACGCCAGGGCAGACGCCCACGCCAGGCGCGCCCTATGGGCAGCAGCCGGATGGATTTCCGCCGCAGCCATCCCAGCCAGGCTTTGGCGCGCCGCCTCAGTTCCCGCCAGCGCAGCCCGCGCCGCCGCCGGGCTATATCCTGCCGCAGCCAGGGGGCATGCCTGGCCCGCAGTTCCCGCCATCACAACCAGGCTTTGGCTCAGGCACGCAGCCGGGCTATGGGCCTCCGTCGCAGCCTCCTGGCCCACAATTTCCACCACCGCAGCCAGGCTATGGGCCGCCTCCAGGCTTTGGCAGCGCGCCACAGGGCGGCTTTCCACCGCCGCAGCCGGGATACCCTGGGACACCGTTTCCACCGCCGCAGCCGGGATACCCTGGCGGGCCAATGATGCCGCCGCCCAAAAAGGGCAGGGGCGGCCTCATTGCGATCATTGCCATTGTCCTGCTCGTTGTGATCGCGGGCGGCATCGTCGCTGCCATCGCACTCACCGGCAAAAAACCAGCCACCAGCACCGGCCCAGGCGCCTCCACGCCTACCCCAAGCATCCCGGCAGGCTTCAAGAAGTTCACCGGCAGCACCTTCAGCATTGCCTATCCCAGTGATTGGAAGCCAGTCGGAGACGCTCAGGGTACGAGCGGCGAGGAATTCACCAGTGACAGCGGCCAGGTCTTCCAGGTAACGATTAGCGCAGGCGCGAGGTCTGGTCAAGAAGACCTGTTCAATACAGGCTTCTGTAGTGTCGTGGGGAATGCGTCTGACGCCACCCCCGCAGCCGTCACCATTGGCGGCCAGCAGTGGCATCAGTTGGACTGTGGCGAGAAAAGCAGCCTGCATGCCGTCGTGGAGTCGTTGGTCTATAAAGGAACCCTCTTCAGCCTGAGCTACCTTTCGCCTATCACGACCTTTGACAGCGATAAAACACAGTTCTATACGCCGATGGAGCAGAGTTTCGCTTTCCTCACCTGACCATCGGCTGGCGGTTACAACCCCGCCTAACCTTATACCTGTAGCGCCGCCTTCCAGGCGGCCAACGATTCGCCAGCGCGAGCGTTCGCCCTCCAAGCCAACGTACCAGCAGGCCAGCGTTGAGCCGCCTGGAAGGGACGCGCGAGCGAGCGCAGCGAGCGAGAGTGCCGAGGCCCAGCCGAGGCAAGCGGCCCTCCCCGAAGGGGAGCGGCGCTACAAATAGGCGCTTGCCTGCTTCCCTTGACAGCAGCCGCTCCGTTGGGACACAATGAGAAGACATTCGATATACCTGCATGATGCCTGCATGGCAGCCTGTGCTGCGGCCTATTCTTCTGATGTAAGGAGTGATGCGTGTCCTCGTTCTGGCAGACCCTTCCACAGCCCATCATTGCCCTGGCCCCTATGGACGGGGTAAGCGACGCGCCTTTTCGGCAGGTTCACGCCGAAATTGGCCGCCCCGACATCGTGTTCACCGAGTTCACCAATGTAGAGGGACTCTGGCGCGGTGATGTGCGGCTGCTGGACGCCTTCCTGTTCGATGACGCGGAGCGTCCGGTAGTCGCGCAAATCTTCGGCGCGACGCCGCAGGACTTTTATCGCTCCGCGATCATGGTCTGCGAACTGGGCTTCGATGGCGTGGACATCAACATGGGCTGCCCCTCCAAATGTGTCACCGGCAAGGGCGGCGGCGCGGCGCTCATCCGCGAGCCGCTGCTGGCGCAAGAGATCGTGCGCGCCGTCAAACGGGGCGTGGAGGATTGGGCCAACGGCCAGACATTGGAAGGCATCGGCCTGGCGTCGGAACGCATCGCGCGCATCCGCCAGATGAACGCGGCCCGGCACGCGCCCACTGCGCGGCGGCTTCTGCCAGTCTCCGTCAAGACACGCCTGGGCTATGACTCGATTGTCATCGAGGATTGGGTCAAGGTGCTGCTGGAGGTGGAGCCGGTAGCGATCTCGCTCCATGGGCGCACGCTGCGCCAGATGTATACCGGATCAGCCAATTGGGACGCCATCGGACGAGCAGCCGCCATCGTGCGCCAGACGCCTACCCTCATCCTGGGCAACGGAGACATCCACACCGTCGAAGACGCCCGCCGCCGCATTCTGGAAACAGGTGTGCATGGCGTCCTCATTGGCCGCGCCAGCATGGGCAACCCCTGGCTGTTCCGCGACCTGCGGGCCATGCGCGCCACCCTGGCGGCCCCCCACCTGGGAGCCAGCGGCACGGGCGCTCTACATGACGGGACGCTCGCTCCAGCCGCGCGCCCTACCAGCCAGGAACGCTTGCGCACCGCCCTCTATCACGCTCGCCTGTTCGCCAGGCTGCTGCCCGGCCACCGCTGGGTTGAACTGCGCAAGCACCTTTCCTGGTACTGCCGCGATTTCTTCGATGCTGTCTCGCTGCGCCGACAGCTTGTCCAGACCAACAGCCTGACCGAAGTGGAAGACCTCATCGGGGACAACCTGAACCACGAAACCAGCCAGGAAGAGCGGGCGCTGCTGCTTACGTCGCGGGGTTCGCGCTGATCGTGACGCTTCCTTTCTATCGAAGTCTATTGTGGTCTACTGAGAAAGCTGAGGTCTGATGGGAGATGGGCCGCAGCGGCCCAGGCCACATCCACTTGATAGCCTGCCGCAAAGGTGTCGCTGAACCGCTGGACGGCATCAGCCCTGGATTCTTCTCCGAGATCATCCCGGAAAAACACTTGCCCAGCGTCCTCGATCAGGTCTGTAATAACCCGTTCCCAGCGATAATACGTGAGCGCGATCCAATCTATCTCCGTCTGCCCGTACCCTTGAAAAAAAGGGGCGGTGTCCTCTCCCGCTGAGCCATCCGCTGGCGGTTCCCCCACAAAGAGGAAATCGCGCTCTTTGGGGGCCAGCATTACATCCTCCCAATCAATCACAAAGACCTGGCCGGTCTGGTCACGGATCATATTGCCTGGATGCAAGTCAGCGTGGCAGATGACGCGCGGCCCTGATCGCCTTTGCAGCACATCTGCCAGCGTTTCCAGAGAAGTCACTGCCGCCTGAATCGTGGGCTGGTGCGCCACCCAACAAGCACGAAGCGCCTGCTCAACTCTGCTGCCCCCTTCAGCACGCGCTTGCTGTGTTGCAAATGATCGTACCCAACGAGCATACTCCGTCGGGTCAAACGCCTCTTTACGCAGAGACGGAACGCCCTCAGCGGGCAGCATGGCCCCGTGAATCTGCTTGAGGGTCGTTCCCGCCGCCCTCCACTGCCCATCGGTCATGCCTGGGTTCCAGCCTGTTTCCCCCTCGATAAAGGGGTATACAATCACCGTCCATTCCCCTGCCTGGGTCCACAAGGCGTTTCTCTGCGTGGGAAGGGGAGCTACCACCGACGCGATTCCTTGATCTCGGAGAGAGCGAGGAACCAGACAACTGGGTTCGTAGAACGATCCAGCCCTGGCTTTGAGTAAATAGGGAGTCCCTTGCTCGCTCACCACGCGATACACCCCCGACCTGCTGTCCAGCCCCAGGGGCAAAAACTCAAGCGTGGCGGCTGAAAGATGATACTGTTCCTGCAAGCAGGCGCGCAGGTCTTTCTCTTGAATGCTCGGTTTTTCCCGCATAGGGTTTTATTATAGCTGAAGAAGCGTGTTTTTGATACACCTTCGTGGCGTATGGTTTCACCAACTATCGGGGGTTGCCACTTGTAGCGCCGCCTGGAAGGCGGCCAGCGTTGAGCC